>CAZUNW010000035.1:3979-8367 GCA_964621425.1 uncultured Chryseobacterium sp.
AGAACGCCAGCACCGTGCGCAGCAACCCCACGGTGATCGCCATGGAGCGGAAGAGCCAGAACATCCGGGGCTCGCTGGTGGAGACGGCGCAGGGTCTGGTGAGCCAGGCGGAGATCAGCATGCGCGAGATCAACCGGCGTCTGGGCGGCATCAACCACCAGTTCAACCAGCTGCCCGAGAACGAGCGGCGCCTGGTGAACATCGAGCGGAAGTTCAAGCTGAGCGACAACCTGTACAACTACCTGATGGAGAAGCGCGCGGAGGCGGGGATCGCCATCGCCAGCGACCAGGTGGACAAGACGGTGGTGGATGACGCCCGCATGAGCGGTTTCGGCCCGGTTTCGCCGGACCGCAAGACGGTGCTGGGCGGCGCGCTGATGCTGGGCCTGCTGCTCCCGCTGGGCTTCATCCTCGTCCGCGACCTGCTCAACGACCGCATCGAGGACCTGGACGAGCTGAAGCGCATCAGCCCCATCCCGGTGCTGGCCACGGTGCCGGGCGGCAAGCGGAAACGCGTGCTGCCGAGCGAGCCGAAATCGCTGCTGGCGGAGGCCTTCCGCACCGTGCGCATCAACCTGCAGTACCTGAACGCCAACACCGCGCGCCAGGTGGTGGGCCTCACATCCAGCTCCAGCGGCGAGGGCAAGACCTTCTGCGCGGTTAACCTGGCGAGCGTGATGGCCATCAGCGGGCAGCGCACATTGATCATCGATGCGGACATGCGCCGGCCTCGCCTGGAGGAGACGCTCGAACTGCCACCGGGTGCCGGCCTGAGCAACTACCTTGTGGGCGAATGCCAGCTGGCGGACGTCATACGCCAGACGGACATCCCCGGCCTCGACGCGATAACGGCGGGCCCCGTGCCGCCCAACCCGCTGGAGCTCGTGGAGACGCCCCGCCTGGCGGAACTGTTCCAGCAGCTGCGCGGCCGCTACGATCAGATCGTGGTGGACGCATCCCCGATGGGCCTCGTGAGCGAGTATGTGATCCTGACACGCCACATGGATGTCACCCTTTACGTGGTGCGGCGGGGCCGCACCCGCCGCGGCGCCCTGCGTGTGATCAACGAGATGCACCAGGAGAGGAAGGTGGGCCGCATCGACCTGCTGCTGAACGACGTGAAGGCCGGTGATGGCTACGGCGACGGCTACGGCTACTACACCAAATAGGCCCGCGGGGACGCATGCTGCGCACCGAGGGCTTCCGCAAATACCTGGGCAACACCTCCTGGCTCTTCGGCGAGCAGGCGGTGCGGCTCGTGGTCGTGCTTGTCACCGGCATCTACGTGGCGCGCCACCTGGGCGACTCGCTTTTCGGGCAGCTCAACTACGCCAGCGGCTTCGTGGGCATGTTCTTCGCGCTAAGCGCGATGGGCGTGGACCAGATCATTGTGCGCGACCTGGTGAAGGACTCCGGCCGGAGCGACGAGCTGCTCGGCACGGCCGCGGTGATCAAGCTCATCGGCGCGGCGGCCCTGCTGCTGGTGGTCACCACGGCCACGCTGGTCCGGGGCATGGACGCCCTCACCGCCACGCTGGTGCTGGTGATCGCGGGTGCCGAATTGCTGCGGCCATTCGGGGTCATCGAGCACCACTTCATGGCGCGCGTGCAGGCGCGCCGTTCGGTGAGCGTTCAGTTCGTGCAGGTACTGGTGAGCGCCGGCTTCAAGTTCCTGATGATCGCGCTCGATGCGCCCCTGGTGTGGTTCGCGTGGGTGTATGTGCTGGAGACCGCCGTTCTCGCGGTCGGATATACCTGGGCGCTCGCCCTCGACGGCGGCAGCTGGCGACGGTGGCGCGTGTCGCTCCCGATGCTGCGCTACCTCGTTTCAGAGAGCTGGCCCATGCTGGTTTACGGGGTCGCGCTCTACATCCAGGCAAAGATCGACCAGGTGATGATCGGTGACATGCTGTCCGCCACCATGGGCAGAGAGGCGGCTTACGCGGAGGTGGGCCAGTACTCGGTGGCGTTGAAGATGATCGAGGCCTTGGGCTTCCTGCCGATGATCGTACAGCGCAGCCTGGCACCGGCCATCACGCGGGCCAAGTTGCAGGACCCGGCGCTGTATGCGGACCGCCTGCTCAACCAGTACCGGCTGATGTTCCTGCTGTTCCTGGCCACCTCGGTGCCGCTTTACTTCCTTGCCAAGCCCCTCATCGTGTGGCTTTACGGCGATGCCTTCGCGCCGGCCGGTACCCTGCTCTCGCTCTTCGCCATCCGGCTGTTCTTCACCAACATGGGCGTGGCCAAGGCCAGCTTCATCACCAACGAGGGGCTGTTCCGCTACTCCCTGCTCACCGCCGTGGTGGGTGCGGGGCTCAACATCCTGATCAACTGGTTCCTCATCCCGCCATACCGCTCGGTGGGCGCCATCTGGGCCACCATCGCCTCCTTCCTGGTCAGCATCTTCATCCTCGACCTGCTCTTCCCGCGCACGCGGCAGAACTTCCGCTGGATGCTGCACGGCATGGCCACCTTCTGGAGGTTCCACCGTGCCACCTGAACCCATGGACCGCCACCTCGTACCCGTCAAGCCAGCGCCCTTCGCGGAGCGCAGCTGTCCCCGTTGCGGGGCCGGCGATCCAGAGGTGCTGGGTGTGGTGTTCCCCGGCGTGCATGTACTCGCCGAGCACCGTTGCCGTGCATGTGGCTACGCCTTCTACCACGACATGCCGGTGGGCTTCGCGGTGGACCATGACGTGGCCATCGGCCGCGATGATGGGGTGCTCCACGATGCCCGGGGCGCGGAGGCCTGGGTGTGGGGACCGCTTCTGGAGGGCCACAGGAGGCCGTCCGACCGCGCTGTGCGCATCGAGCGGCGCGTGCTCCGTCAGACCAGGCGTGTGGTGATCCTCAATACGCTCGACTTCCTATACGGCCATGTGCTCCTGAAACTCTGGAACGCCCAGTATTACCTGGACGCGCACAGGGAGCTGGGCCTTGTGCTGATCGTGCCGCGCAGCTTCGCCTGGATGGTGCCCGAGGGCACCGCGGAGGTGTGGGAGGTGGACCTGCGGCTGGGTGAGGCACACGGCTGGTACCGCTCCATCGACCGCTTCGTGCAGGAGCGGCTGGCGGAGTATGACGAGGTGTACCTGGGCAAGGGCTATGCGCACCCGGACAAGAGCGCCATCGACATCGCGCGCTTCTGCGGCGTGGCGCCATTCGACATGGCCCGGTTCGACACCGCACCGCGCCATATCACCTTCGTGCTGCGGGAGGACCGCCTGTGGTACAGATCACCGTGGCTGCATTTCTCCCATCGCGTGCTGCGCCGGCTGGGGCTGCGCGGGACGACGGACCGCCTCTTCATCGCCGACCAGGAACGGCTGGCCCGCGCCACGCTCCGGCGCATCCGGCGCAGGCATCCCGACGTGCGCGCCACCTTCGTCGGCCTGGGCGCCGCGCATGCGGAGCGCGACGGAGTGAAGGACCTGCGCACGCGCCGCATGGACGTGGGCGTTGAGCGGGCCTGGTGCGCCGCCTATGCCGAAAGCCAGTTCGTGATCGGTGTGCACGGGTCGAACATGCTGCTGCCTACCGCGCTGGCGGGCGGGTGCATCGAGGTGCTGCCCCACGACCGGCACCGCAACATCGTACAGGACATCGCCGTGCGCCAGCGCGACGTGATGCTGCTCTTCCTCTACCGGTTCGTCGACGAGTACGCGGGCCCGGCCGATGTGGCGCGGCATGCGGTGTCCATGTTCGACGACCACCGTGTGTTCCACCGTAACAACCGTATCAACATCTTCTGACCGCGATGACCGACTGCCGAACGAACGCAGCCCTGGACACGCCCGTGCTGCTCATCGCCTTCAGCCGCATCGGCCCCACGCGCCGCGTGTTCGAGGCCATTCGTGCGGCACGCCCCCGGCGGCTCTACTTCGCCTGCGATGGTCCCCGTGACGCGGCCGAGGCGGTGCGTTGCGAGGAGGTAAGGGCCCTTGCGCGGGAGGTTGACTGGCCGTGCGAACTGCACACCCGCTTCAACGAGCGCAACATGGGGCTGCGCAAGGGCGTGAGCAGCGCCATAGCGTGGTTTTTCGAGCATGAGGAGGAGGGCATCGTGCTGGAGGATGACACGCTTCCGGTGCCCACCTTCTTCCGGTTCTGCCAGGAGCTGCTGGAGCGCTACCGCAACGATCGGCGCGGGTGGGTGATCATGGGCAACAACCTGATGGACGAGTGGCCCGGCGGCACGGAGGGCTCGTATTATTTCAGTGCGCACGGCTATGGCGCCCCCTGGGGCTGGGCCAGCTGGCGAAGGGTTTGGGCGCATTACGACGTGGACATGGGCGGCTGGCCGATGCTCAAGGCGAGCACGCAGCTGGAGGATTTCTTCCTCTCCCGGCGTGAGCAGAAGGACGTGCACCGCATGTTCGACCGGG
>CAZUNW010000035.1:8377-15121 GCA_964621425.1 uncultured Chryseobacterium sp.
CCATGGGCTGAATATCCTCCCCGCCGTGAACCTCATCACGAACATCGGCTTCGGTGCCGACGGTACGCACACCATCAACGTGGCCGACCGCCGCAACAAGGACACGGCACGCGACATACCCTTCCCGCTGCGGCATCCGCTCCTGATGATGCTCGATGCAAGCCGGGACCGCGCCTATTTCGATCGCTTCATCGGCACCACCCGCAAGGACCGGTTCAAGCGCAGGATGAAGCGGGTGCTTGGCGGTGACGGAACCCCGCTCGTGCGATCGCTCATCGCCCTGAAGGCCCGGCTGCGCGGCCGTTAGTGAGAAGGGATGATACGCAAGCGAGACCTGATCGACCTGCTGTTCCTGATCGGCTTCGCCGTTTACGGGTACGGCAACTACATCGGCCTGAAGGAGGGTCTGTCCAAGGGCCTAATAGTCTCGTCGCTCCCGTTCGCGGTCATCCTTCTGTTCTTCCTGGTGGATACGGTGTACCGGCCGCGTATGCGCCCGGTGCTGTCTGGCACCTATTGGTTGTGCATGTTCTACATCGCCACCCTGGCCATGTCCATGGTCGTGGGGCTGCGCGGTGGCATCCCTGGGCTCAATGCCGGCAACGTGCTGCTGTCCATCCTGCTCTTTCTGCTGCCCTTCAACGCGGCCGTGGTGGTGCAGTACTACCACCGGGACCATGATGGATTCGATTTCGGGCTCCTTCTGCTGCGTGCGCTGGGCCTGCTGATCCTCATCAACGTGCTGGGTTATGCGGCCGGGATGCGCTCCTACGGGCACAGCTTCGAGGGCCGTGCCAACCTCCCCTTCATCCGGGGCATCTACACGGGGGCGCACGTGCTCTCCATCACCTCGCTCATGATGCTGTTCCATTTGAGGGACCCGGTGCGCAGGCCGGTCACGGCGACCCTGGTCATCGGCGCTATGCTGGTCAGCCTGGCCATGATGGTGAGCATCAACAGCAGGCTTTCTCTGCTGATCTTCCTGCTGCTGGGGATCCTCTTCCTCACCCGCGCGATCCGTGTGGCCCGCGGCCTTTACACCCTTTCCCTGTTCACCATTCCGCTCCTCCTGACCTTCTCGCTACTGGTCTACCAGGTGCTGAGCCTGCCGGTGTTCCAGGCCATCGTGCAGCGCGTGAGCGAGGAGGATGTGACCACCTTCAACGGACGGAGCTACATCTGGACCGCCGTGGGCGACTGGGCCCTTACCGACCGCACCGGGCTGCTGTTCGGCAACGGCTACAAGGGGCACTACAAGCTGCACCTGTTCGACCTCGTGGCACGGCTCTGGGGGGAGGATCACGCATACAACCTGCATTCCCACAGCACCTTCACGGAGGTGCTTGTGGCCCAGGGCGTCCTGGGCGTGGGCCTGCTGTACGCCATCCTGTGGCGCGGTTTCCGGCATTTCCGGTCGGAGTACCTGCGCCGCACCGACCAGGCCCCGCTCTTCGCCGGGTTCGTGTACGTGCTGTTCATCTGGCAGGTCGACATCTTCTGCTACGGGGCCGACATCGGCCACGCCATCCTGTTCTGCATGATGGCCCCGCTGGCCCTGCGGGCCGATGCCATCACCCGCCGCACCCGTTCATTGGAAGGCACATGGATGGACTGAGCCGGGTTCTGGAGGGAGGGCGCCGCCTGCGTGGCGTGGTGCCGGACACCGGGGGGAGGCCCCTGGTGAGCATCGTGACCGTGGTGTTCAACGGGGCGTCCACGCTGGAGCGCACGCTTTTGAGCGTGCAGGGTCAGACCCACCCGGCCATCGAGCATATCGTGGTGGACGGCGGCTCCACCGACGGAACCCTGGATCTGCTGCGCAGGCATGACGACCGCCTCGCCTACTGGGTGAGCGCACGCGACCGGGGCATCTACGACGCCATGAACAAGGGCGTGGCGCTGTGCACCGGGGAGTGGGTGGGCCTCATCAATGCGGACGACTGGTACGAACCGGACGCCGTGGCGCGGGTGCTGGCGGCGGTCGAGGGCCGCCCAGGCGTCAACATCGTGCATGGCGACATCCTGATGCACTACCCGGGTGACGTGACGCGTGTGAAGCGAGCGCGGCTGAGCGGCTTCCTCCTGCGGCACTGGGAGATGGTGCTCAATCACCCGAGCTTCTTCGTGCGGCGTGCCTACTACGAAGGCCGCCCGTTCGATCCGGTGCTGCGCGTAAGCGGCGATCACCAGTGGACCCTCCGTGCCTGGATCGAGGATCCCGGGCAGTTCCTCCACCTGCCGCACGTGCTGGCCCATTTCACGGCCGGTGGGGCGAGCATGACCATCCCGTTGCGCAAGGTGCTCCGCGAGGGGTGGGTGGTGAGCCGGTCGGTGGGGATGGGTCCCATGGGGGTGCTCACGGGCCAGCTCGTGCGAGCCGCGCTCTACCTGCCGCAGCTGCTGAAGCTCCGCCTCAACCAGTACCTTGGCCGCCAACGTTGATCCCGCCGCACGCATGGCCAGCATCTGGAACATCGCGCAGGATTGGTCCGCCAACCGCCGCAACCCCAAGGGCCGGCTGGTGATGCTGCTGTTCCGCACGGCGCACCTGTTGCGGCGGAGCACGCCGGTCTTTGTGCTGTTCCTGCCGTACTTCCTGCTCTACCGCGTGCTGGTGGAATGGGTCCTGTGCATCGAGCTGCCGTGGAAGACACGCATCGGGCCGGGCTTCCGCATCGATCATGGACAGGCCCTTGTGGTGAACGACCACACCGTGTTCGGATCGGGCTGCACGGTTCGCAACAGCACCACCATCGGCAACCGGCGCCAACCGGACGGCTCCTACAGCGCCAGTCCCCGCTGCGGTGACCGTGTGGACATCGGTGCCAAGGCCGTGATCCTCGGTCCCATCATGGTTGGTGACGATGCCGCCACCGGTGCCGGCGCCGTGGTGGTGAAGGATGTGCCTGCGGGCCATGTGGCCGTGGGCAATCCGGCGCGCATCGTCCCGCGCAGGAACTGAGCCATCCCCCGCGGCCTAGCGTACCACGAGCTTCTGCGCGCGCCGCACGCCGCCATCGTCCACTGACAGCAGGTAGGTGCCGGGGCGCACCCATGCGGGCACCTGTTGTGGCATCCCCGCAGAGGCGTGCGCACCCCAGATCATGCGTCCGGTGGCGTCGATGAGCTGCAGGTCCATGGGGCCGGTCCCCGGGAGCTGCAGCAGCCCGCCCGCCTCCACCGGGTTGGGGTGTGCGATGCTGCGTGCCGCCTCACCGCCACCTGGGGCGATACCGGTGCTCAGTCCGCAGAGGAGCTCATCCTCCTTCACCAGCACCACGGAGCGGTATGCCGCCACCGTGATGGAACCGCTGTGGATGTTGCCCTGCACATCACTCCAGCAGCCGTCCAGGGTGAAGGTCTGCGTGGTCGGCTGGTCGTTCACCAGCAGCTGCTGGTTGTCCAGCGGGTCCAGGGGCGCCACCTCCACCTGCTGCAGCTCCACGTTGTCCAGCCAGTAGGTGCTCTCGGTGTAGCGGTTGGTGAAGGTGCAGTTGCCCTGGTCGGTCAGGTCGCTCTGGAAGAACAGCGTCACATCGCGGCGCACCGGGCTGAAGGGGATGTAGCGGCTGGCCACCATCTGCGGGCCGGTCTGCTGCGTGAGGCCCTTGAAGCCGGCCTTCACCTCGCCGTGCATGGTGCTCTGTATGCTGAAGCGCAGGCGGTACCAGAGCCCGCTCTGCACGCCCGCCAGCTGCGTGTGCTTCAGCGTGAACTCATTATACGTGGCGTTGTTCGCGAAGTGCACCTTGAGCGCGCCGTTGTCGAGCAGAGCATAGTCGTGCGTGAGCTGGCCCTGGCTTGGCCAGCCACTCCAGCCGGCCACATCGTATGCGAAGTTGCCGTTGGGCACCTGGCTTGCACCGAGCACGTTGAGGACCTCGTAGGCGTCCATGTGCTTCGCGCTGCTCAGGGAGCTGGCATCCTCGCCCCGCTCGGCCTGCCACCGCTCCAGGCTGAAGTACTTGGTGACACCGGCGTGCGTGTTGTGCTGAAGGATGCTGCGGTCGTTGTATGGGTTGAAGTAGTAGTTGCCGGTGAATGTCCCGTAATCCACCCAGTTGGCCGAGTACACGTGGTACTGGCGCATGCAGAGCTGGTCAGCCTTGAGCGAATAGAGGATGTTGCCGCTGTAAACGTCATTGAACGCGGGCACGTGGAACGGTGCCGTGGCTCCGGGTCCGTTGTAGTTGCTGAAGTCCGAGATGGACAGCTGGATGGTGTTGTTGAACAGCACATTGTCCTCGATGCGGTTGCCGCTGCTCACCATGGTGTGATCCACGTGGATGCCGCTCCCGTCGCAGTTGGCCACTGTGTTGTGCTGCACCAGGGTGTTCCTGATGCTGATGTTGCCGAAGTAGATGCCGTGGCAGATGGGTTCGTAGTTGGAAAAATTGGGTGCCGAGCTCTCCAGGTTGCCGCTGATGTCCATGACGATGTTGTCCCGGATGATCATGCCGTCGGCGTTGTCGAACGCGATCCCACCTCCATCATTGAGGATGGCCAGCACGTGCCGCACCACATTGCGTTCGACGAGGGCGTTCCGCTCCACCACCATGCCCACGTAACCGATGTTCTCCATGATGTTGTCCGTCACCACCATGCCCTGGCCCGAGGTACGCAGGCCGAAGTAGCCCCAATTGTTCTCACCGAGCCCGGGCTGCAGGGCCACATCCTGGAACAGGCAGTGGGTGACCGAGCTGTTGTCGTCCATCAGGTGCATGCCGGTGGCATAGGTGCGGCGAACGTTGAGATGATGGAAGGCCTGTGAGGACCCGGTGCTGAGCACGGCCTGGTGGGTGTCGCTGAAGGAACAGTTTGCGGCCTCCAGCTGGGTGGTGCCGCTGAGGCGCAGCGAGGCGCCCGTCTGGTGGCGGAAGGCGATATGCTCCACCAGGATGTGGTGGCGCTGCCAGCTCACCGAGATGCCGTTGTCCAGCACACTGGCCTCCACCAACTTCGTATTGCGGGCGGCATCATTGGCGCACCACAGGTACAGCTGTCCGTTCGCGGCATCGTGGAACTATTCGCCCGGGGCGTCCAGCTCGCTGAGCTTGTTGCGCAGGAAGTAGCCCCAGTTGTCGTCGCCGATGTTGTTGCCCGTGCTGGTGTGCGTAAGGGTGATGCCGTTGTGCGCGGTGACGCGCGCCGTGTCATAGCTCCAGTTGGCGGTGCGCATCACCATGGTGGCCCCTGTCCAGTAACCCGCGGGCTGGGTGAGGGCGGCATCCTGCGTGGTGGTCGCCGTTCCCAGGTCGTTGCGAAGCCAGCCCGTGTTGGGATAGCGCGCCAGGGTCTGCAACTGACCGTTCACATAGAGGTGCTTCATCGCCTGTGTGAAGGGGGCCCTCCAGATGTTGCCATTGTGCACGGTCCACCCGGTCACCACCACGCTGCCGCTGATCACAGGCGCGTCGCCGGTGCCGTAAGCGCCGATGGTGATGCGGTTACCGTCGGTGCCGCTGGCGGTGACAGTAAGCTTGCCGCGGAACAGCCCGCCGCGCTGGAAAAGCACCTGGTCGCCGGGTTGCAGCTGGCCCGCCACCTGGTTCACCCGTGCGATGGTCTGCCAGGCCTGGGACTGGCTGGTGCCGCTGTTGGCGTCGTTGCCGGTGGGCGACACGAAATAGACGGCGGCCCGCAGGTGCAGGCCGGTGATGAGGAGGAGGGGCAGTGTGAGGAGGTGGCTTGCGCGCATGTGCATCTGTTCCAACCCCTTCAACCGATAACGGGCCCGCCGGGTTATCCCCGTTCGACGGATCGGGGCTGCGGGGCGATGGGCGCCGGGCGGTGCCCGCCGGGGCGGATACCTTTGGCGGCCAATGACCGACCATCCCCTTCGTGTGCTTGTCGTGGGCCAGACCCCGCCGCCGTTCGGCGGGCAGGCGGTGATGATCCAGGCCATGCTGGACGGGCGCTACACGGGCGTGCGGCTGTTCCATGTGCGCATGGCCTTCTCCGACGACATGGGAAGCGTGGGCCGGTTCCAGTTGCGCAAACTGTGGGTGCTGTTCACCACGGTGATGGCCGTGTGGTGGGCGCGCGTCATCCACCGCACGCCCATCCTGTACTATCCACCGAGCGGGCCGAACCGGGTTCCTGTGCTGCGGGACCTCGTGCTGCTGGTGCTCGTTCGGTGGATGTTCCGCCGCACGGTCTTCCACTTCCATGCCAGTGGTGTCTCGGGCTTCGCCCCGCTGCTGCCCGGCCCCCTGCGTCCCCTGTTCCGCCTGGCCTATGGGCGGCCCGACCTGGCCATCCGAACTGCGGAGCAGAACCCCGACGACGGGACCGTCCTGGGCGCACGGCGGTCCATCGTGGTGCCCAATGGTGTACCCGATGCGCGTGGAACGGTCCCCGAGCGCACGGCGCCGCCGGGGGAGCCCCTGGTGGTGCTGTTCACCGGGGTGTTGATCCCCAGCAAGGGCGTCATGGTGTTGCTGGAGGCCTTCCAGTTGCTTTGCGCCAGGGGCATCAGCGCTCGGCTGGAGGTGATGGGTAAGTGGGGGGACGGATCCTTCCGCGAGGCCTGTGAGGCTTTTGTGGCGCGCAACGGGCTGGAGACGCGGGTGCGCTTCCTTGGGGTGAAGCGGGATGCGGAAAAGCTGCGGCACTTCGCGGGGTGCGACATCTTCTGCTTCCCCTCGCACTTCGAGGCGGAGAGCTTCGGCCTAGTGCTCGTGGAGGCGATGCAGTTCGCCAAGCCCGTGGTGAGCACCCTGTGGCGCGGCATCCCCTCGGTGG
>CAZUNW010000036.1:0-15019 GCA_964621425.1 uncultured Chryseobacterium sp.
CTATGTGGAGAGCTTCAACGCACAGCGCCGCACCGGTTACCGGTTCAGCCTGGAGCAATGGAGGAACGGACGGCTCACCCGCAAGCTGCTCAGCGAACGCGCCACCTACGACAGCCTGACCGGGCGCTGGCGCGTGGAGGCGTACACGCTGCAGGACATCGACAGCACCGGGGTGCATCTGGTACATGGCGCCATACTGGACACCTTGATCCCGCTCGTACCGAAGGACCTAGGGCAGCGCAACGAGAACGCCATGAGCATGACCACCGCCGAGCTCGACCACTTCGTCGCCCAGGAGCGGCTGCGCGGAAGCGACACCGTGGCGTTCTACCTCATCGAGAAGCACCAGCGCACCTCCGCGCCCTTCGCCACCTACGTCTTCACCCTCATCGGCGTGAGCATCAGCAGCCGCAAGGTGCGCGGGGGGACAGGCGTGCACCTGGCCCTGGGGGTGCTCCTCGTGCTGCTCTACATCTTCAGCAGCAAGATTACTACCGTGGCGGCCACCAACGCCGGGCTCGATCCGCTCCTGGCCGTATGGCTTCCGAACCTCGTGTTCGGGGCGGTGGGTGTCTGGCTCTACCGGAACGCGCCCAAATAGAAGCCGCCCGGCGGGGTGAGCGAACCCGCGGGCAGCGGAGGCGCACAGGCCATGTGGCCGCTGGTGGCTATGTTTACCGCGCCGCAGTATCCGCCCGGGCACCAGGCGTCCCGGGCGCGCCATCACCGGCCACACCCATGCTGACCGCTTTACGACACATCATCCCTGTCCTGCCGCTGATCGTGCTCCTGGGAGGTTGCGGGCAGCCGGCGGGACCGGCAACGTTCTCACCGGAGGTCAATGTGGTGCAGGCCGCTCAACGGTCCGTGCCGGTATACGCCGAGTTCGTGGGACAGACCTACGGCCAGGAGGATATCCGCATCATCCCACGCGTGGAGGGATGGATCACGGGCATCCACTTCAAGGAGGGCGATGCGGTCCGCCAGGGCCAGCTTCTTTACACCATTGACGACCTGCCCACGCGCAGCCGGGTGGACGCAGCCAGCGCCAATGTCTCCATGGCACGTACGGTGCTCGCCAACAAGAAGGCCGACCTGGACCGTGTGCAGCCACTGGCCGCGATGAACGCACTAAGCCGGCGTGACCTGGATGCGGCCCAGGCCGCGTATGACGCGGCCCTGGCGCAACTGCAGGCCGCTGAGGCCGGACTGCGCACGGCCGGGATCGAACAGGGCTACACCTCGATCACGTCCCCCATCGACGGGGTCATCGGCATCAGCTCCGTAATGGTGGGCGATTACGTTGGCCGCGGCACCCTGGGGGGCGCCATCAACACGGTGAGCGGGCTGGGTGACGTGCGGGTGCGCTTTCCCGTGGCCGAGACGGACCTGCTCGCGTTCCGCAAGCGGACCGCCCAGGACAGCACGCTGCTTTCCACACGCGATGACGTGAAGTTGATCCTCGCGGATGGCAGTGTCCACCCTGAAAGCGGTCGCATCGACCTGGCGGACCGAAGCATCGACCCCGGCACGGGCTCGATCCTGCTCCAGGCCGTTTTCCCCAACGGTTCACGTACGCTGCGGCCCGGGCAGGGCGTCAAGGTGCGCATGCTGGTGGACCAGGTGCGGGACGCGGTGCTTGTGCCCCAGGCCGCCGTGAACCAGATGCAGGACCTCCACGCGGTCTTCCTGGTCAACGACAGCAACAAGGTGGTGATGACCCCCGTGAAGGTGGGACAGCGCTTGGGCGAGAACTGGGTGATCACGGAAGGCGTGGCGCCCGGGCAGCGTGTGGCGCTGATCGGCAACGCCCTGATCGACCCCAAGACGCCGATCACGCCCAAGTCGCAGGACTGGGATTACGACAAGACCAGCCTGAAGTGAGCACAGGCCATCCGCGCAGATCATGAGTGAGTTCTTCATCCGCCGGCCCATCGTGGCGATGGTGATCAGCATCTTCACGGTGCTCTTCGGCCTGCTGACCCTGCGCGGCATCCCGGTGAGCCAGTACCCGGAGATCACGCCGCCCATGATCAAGGTCACGGGCAGCTACAGCGGCGCCAACGCCCTGAACGTGGAACAGACGGTGGCCACGCCCATCGAACAGCAGGTTAACGGGGTGGAGGGCATGATCTACATGCAGAGCGTGAACGCCAGCGATGGCTCCCTGTCGCTCAATGTGAGCTTCGAGGTGGGCACCGACCTGGACAACGCGAACATGCTGACCCAGAACCGCGTGAACCAGGCCAACCCGAGCCTGCCGAACGAGGTGAAGGTGCTGGGGGTGAACACCAAGAAATCGCTGGTCTTCCCCCTGATGCTGCTGAGCCTGAGCTCGCCCAACAGCACGTATGACGGGCGGTTCCTGAACAACTACAGCTACATCAACATCGTGGACGCGCTGAAGCGCATCCAGGGGGTCGGGGACGTTTCCGTGCTGGGCGGCAGCGAGTACGCCATGCGCATCTGGCTCAAGCCGGACCGCATGAACGCACTGGGCACCACGATCGCCGATGTCCGCCAGGCGGTGGCCTCCTACAACACCATCGTTCCCGGGGGCAAGTTCGGCGGCGAGCCCAGCCTGCCAGGGACGCAGAACACCTACACGGCGCAACTGCAGGCCCGCCTCACATCGCCCGAGGAGTTCGGCGCCATCGTGGTGAAGCGCAGTGCCACCGGGGCGCAGGTGCTGCTGCGCGACGTGGCCCGCGTGGAGCTCGGGACGGAGTTCTACAGCCTCAGCAGCCGCCTCAACGGCAAACCGTCCAGCACCATCGCCGTTTTCCAGACCCCCGGCAGCAACGGTCTTGAAGTGGTAGCCGCTGTACGCAAGGTGATGGACGAGCAGGCCACGCGTTTCCCGCCCGATCTCTCCTATGGCGTCAGCCTGGACACCACCGCGGCCGTGAGCGAGGGCATCAACGAGATCCTTCATACGCTGCTGGAGGCCGTGCTGCTGGTGATCCTGGTGGTCTTCCTGTTCCTTCAGGACTGGCGGGCCACCCTCATCCCACTGCTTACCGTGCCGGTGTCGCTCATCGGCGTGTTCATCTTCTTCCCCCTGCTGGGCTTCAGCGTGAATGTGCTGAGCCTGCTCGGCCTCGTGCTCGCCATCGGCCTGGTGGTGGACGATGCCATCGTGGTTGTGGAGGCGGTGATGCACCACATGGAGCATGGCCTTTCGCCGCGCGAGGCCACGCGCAAGGCGATGAAGGAGGTGGCCGGTCCGGTGATGGCCATCGCCATCATCCTGGCGGCGGTCTTCGTGCCCGTGGCCCTTTCCGGAGGCATCACCGGGCGCCTCTACCAGCAATTCGCCATCACCATCGCGGTAAGCGTGCTGCTGAGCGCCTTCAACGCCCTGACGCTGAGCCCAGCCCTGAGCGCGCTGCTCCTGAAGCCGAAGTCGAGCACGGCCCGCAAGACACCCCTGGACCGCTTCTTCGCGGGCTTCAACCGGTTCTTCGACCGCTTCACCGGCGGTTACACTGGCGTCGCCGGCTTCTTCGCCCGCAAGGTTGCCCGCAGCGTGGTGATGCTCGGGGGCATCGTGGTGGTGATGTTTCTGCTGGGACGCAGTGTGCCGGGCGGATTCGTCCCCGAGGAGGACGAGGGCTACTTCATGTGCAGCATCACCCTGCCCGATGCGGCCAGCCTTGAGCGAACGAGCACGGTCACCCGCAAGGTGGAGGCCATCCTCGGCGGCATGCCCGGCGTGGAGAGCGTCACCGTCGTGGACGGCAGCAACATCGTAAACGGCACCTTCGCCTCCAACAGCGCAACGGCGTTCGTGCAGCTGAAGGAGTGGAGTGAGCGCGAGCACACGAGCCACCAGCTGATGAAGAAGGCGAACGCCCTGCTCATCACGCATATCGGCGAGGCCACCAGCTTCGCCTTCGGCCCGCCTCCGATCCCGGGCCTCGGCGCCAGCGCGGGCTTCAGCCTGCAGTTGCAAGACCTCAAGGGCAACCCGCCCCAGTACCTGGAACAGCAGGCCCGCAAGTTCATCGCCACGGCGCAGCAGCGTCCCGAGATCGGCCGTGCGGTGACCCTCTTCCGCAGCGCCATCCCCCAGAAGAGCATCCGCGTGGACAAGGATCGCGTGGAAAAGCTCGGCCTGCGGCTGGATGATGTGAACAGCACCATTGCGACCCTGCTCGGCGGCAGCTTCGTGAACAACTTCAACCAGTTCGGCCGCCAGTACCGCACCTACCTCATGGCTGACGCCCCCTACCGCATGGACCCAGAGGGGCTCGGCGGCATCTTCGTGCGTGCCGGTGACGGACGCATGGTGCCGCTGGCCACCGTCGTGAGCGTGCGAGATACCACGGGTCCGCAATACACCAACCGCTTCAATCTTTACCGGAGCGCCGAGATCATGGGCGGCCCCGCGCCCGGCTACACAAGCACCCAGGCCTTGGACGCGCTGGAGGAGGTGGCCCGGACCACCCTGCCGCCTGACATCGGTTACACGTGGAGCAACATGAGTTACCAGGAGAAGGTCTCCGGGGGGCAGGGAGCCACGGTGTTCCTCATGGCGCTGCTCTTCGTGTTCCTCATCCTGGCGGCGCAATACGAGAGCTGGAAGCTTCCCTTCAGTGTGCTCATGGGTACGCCCTGGGCCGTTATGGGCGCCATGCTCGGCCTGTGGATCATGCGCATGTTCAGCGATAGCTACGTGAACAACGTGTTCGCCCAGATCGGGCTCGTCATGCTGATCGGGCTCAACGCCAAGAACGCGATCCTCATTGTGGAGTTCGCCAAGATGAAGATGGAGGAGGGCAAGGACGCCATCTCCGCAGCACTTGAAGCGGCCAGGCTGCGGTTCAGGCCCATCCTGATGACAAGCTTCGCGTTCATTCTGGGCGTGGTGCCACTTATCACTGCGGAAGGCGCCGGCGCCGAGGCCCGCAAGGTGATGGGCATGGTCGTGTTCGCAGGGATGATCGTGGCCACGACGATCGGTTGCATCCTGATCCCCTCCCTGTTCGTGCTGATCGAACGCAACAAAAGGGCCCATAGGGACACCACCCCCGAAGAGACACGGCCATGAGACCAAGTCAGGCGTTCGCGGGCCTTGCCCTGCCCATGGTGCTGCTGTCCGCATGCATGGTGGGGCCGCGCTACCAGAAACGCACGTACGACACCGCCATAACCTATTCCGGCGCACTGAACGGCGACACCACCGACCCCACGGGGTGGACCGCGTTCTATGGGGACCCTGTGCTCGTGCAATTGATCCGCACCACGCTGGACAGCAACCGGACACTGAGGCTTGCCGCAGCCCGGGTGGAGGAGGCACGCCTGATGGCCGGAGCCGTGAAGGCCGACCTCTACCCCCGGCTGTCCGCATCGGCAACGGCCGGCGGTGGTTCAACCGGTAGCGGTGCACGGCAGTTGGGCGCCGGCGTGGACGGCGGTTACTTCGAGTTGCTGGGACGCCTGGACTGGGAGGTGGACCTGTGGGGCCGCTTGCGGCATTCCAACCGCGCGGCACTCGCGGCGTTCCATGAGCAGACGGCGCTCAGGAACGGCATCCAGGTGAGCCTCGTGGCCGAAGTGGCCTCCAACTATTTCCTGCTCCGCGACCTTGACCAGCGGCTCACCGTCACCCGGCGCACGCTCGAGGTGAGGCACGAGAACACGCGCATCATCTCCGCCAGGTTCGAGGAAGGCTGGACCAGCGAGGTGGACAGGCTGCAGGCCATCCAGCAGGAGCAGACGGCAGCGGCGGCGATACCCGCCCTCGAACGCCAGATAAGGCTGGTGGAGAACGCGTTGCGGGTGCTTCAGGGGCTCGGGCCCGGACCGGTGGTCCGTGGGACGCCGAATGACCAGCAGCGCCTGCTCGCGGAACCCATCCCCATGGGGCTGCCCAGCAGGCTGCTCGAACGCAGACCGGATATCATCGCTGCGGAGCATACCGTGCAGCGCCTCACGGAACGCGCCGGCGTGGCACAGGCCGAACGATTCCCTGCGCTCCGCCTCACGGGCATCCTCGGGTTCGCAAGCCCCGAGCTCGCAGGCCTCCTCGGCGGAGGAGCCGGCATCGCCAACGGCTTCGGCGGCATCGCGGCCCCCCTGTTCCAATGGAACCAGCGCCGCTTCCTCGCGAACGCGGCGCGACAGCGCATCGTGGAAGCCACCGCGGAGCTTGACCAGACCGTGCTCAACGCATTTGCGGACGTGGATAATGCGCTCGAATCGTACCGGACCTACACCGTGGAGAACGAGGCGCGGATGAAGCAGGTGGAGGCGGCCCGCAAGCAATTGGAGCTCTCCATGGCCCGATACGATCACGGCTACACGAGTTACGTGGAGGTGATCCTCGCCGAGAACAACCTGCTCGGTGCGGAGCTCGAGGAGAGCGCCACACGCGGGAGGCGGCTCTCCAGCGTGGCCCAGGTCTACCGGGCCCTGGGTGGTGGCTGGTAGTCGCAAGGGCCGTCCATCAGGTCATTCGGAACCACGTCCCGCATCGCCGGTCCGCCACGTTACGCGCCACATCGTCGGCACCGGTCCTTTTTATCGTAATATTGCGATCAATAGATGCGTATGGGCGTCACACGGACCCATCTCTTTACGGCGGAACAGAACCGCATCGCTGCGCTGGCCAAGGTGCTCGGGCACCCTGCACGCATCGCGATCCTCCAGACCCTGGTGAGCCGCGGCACCTGCGTCAACGGCTCGCTTGTTGAGGACCTCGGGCTGGCCCAGGCCACCATCAGCCAGCACCTGCGCGAGCTGAAGGATGCCGGGCTTATCAAGGGCACCATCGAAGGCACCAGCGTGTGCTATTGCATCGACCCCAAGGGCTGGAACGCGCTGAGGAAGGACCTGAACAAACTGCTCACGACCGTGAGCGACAACTGCTGCTAATACAGGCGGGACATGACCCGCCCGAACCCGAACCACAATGAACACCGTCCAAGCCACCAAGGACATGGTCCGCAACAAGTACGCGGAGATCGCCAAGCAGGACCGGGACACCAATGCGAGCAGCTGCTGCGGTGCCGGCGGCTGCAGCACCGAGGTGTACAACATCATGACCGATGACTACACCCAGGTGGAAGGCTACAATGCCGAAGCCGACCTGGGCCTGGGCTGCGGTCTGCCCACGCAGTCCGCCGGCATCCGGAAGGGGGACACCGTGCTGGACCTGGGCAGCGGAGCGGGCAACGACTGCTTCGTGGCGCGCCATGAGACCGGTGAGGACGGCCGCGTCATCGGCGTGGACTTCACCCCCGAGATGATCGCAAAGGCCAAGGCGAACGCACAAAAGCTGGGCTACCAGAACGTGGAGTTCCGCCAGGGCGACATCGAGGCGCTGCCGCTCACCAGTAGCTTGGTGGACGTGGTGGTTAGCAACTGCGTGCTCAACCTGGTACCGGACAAGCGCAGGGCCTTCAGTGAGGTGATGCGCGTGCTGAAGCCGGGCGGTCACTTCAGCATCAGCGATGTGGTGCTGCACGGGAACATCCCCGACAGCCTCCGTGCCAGCGCGGAGATGTACGCCGGCTGCGTCAGCGGCGCCCTGCAGGAGCACGCGTACCTCGGCATCATCCACGACCTGGGCTTCGAGCAGGTGAGCGTACGGAAACGCAAGCCGATCATCGTGCCCGACGACATCCTTGCCCGCCACATGGCCCCTGAAGAGATCACCGCCTACAAGGCCAGCGGCAATGGCATCTTCAGCATCACCGTATCGGCCACGAAACCCACCACCAAAGCAGGCTGCACCCCCGGAGGCGGCTGTTGCTGAACCCGTGTACCATGCTCCTTGCATCCATCCTCATCACCCTGCCCTCACTGACCAGTCCCATGGCACGCACCTTGCATCCCGAACTGCAACGCTACGTCGACGAGCGCGTACTGCCCGCCATGGCCGAAATTCCCGCCGAGCGCAAGGAGAACCTCGACCTCCTGACCGGGTTCGTGAAGGAACGCAAGGCCGCAAATGCGACAGCCGACCTCACCTTCATCTGCACGCACAACAGCCGGCGCAGCCACCTGAGCCAGCTGTGGGCTGCCACCGCGGCGTGGTACTTCGGCCTGGACCAAGTGCGCACCTACAGCGGGGGCACCGAGGCCACGGCCTTCAACCCCCGTGCCGTGGCGGCCGTTGAACGTGCCGGTTTCCGCGTGGTGCAACCGGAAGGGAAAAACCCGGTTTACGAGGTATCCTTCGCGCCGGACCATGCCGCCGAGCGCTGCTGGAGCAAGAAGTACGACGATGCCGCGAACCCGCAGAAGGAGTTCTGCGCCGTCATGACCTGCAACGGGGCGGACAAGAATTGTCCGATCGTGTTCGGTGCGCTGGACCGCATCAGCCTGCCCTACAACGATCCCAAGGAGGCCGACAACACGCCGGAGGAGTCCGCGCGGTACGATGAGCGCTGCCTGCAGATAGCGGCGGAGCTGTGGTATGTGATGCAACAGGCCGCACGATGAGCAGCCGGCTCTCCTTCCTCGACCGCTACCTCACGCTCTGGATCTTCCTGGCCATGCTGGCTGGCATTGGGATCGGCGCCTATCTGCCTGGCGTTACCGAAGCCATTGATCGGGCCTCAAGGGGCACCACGAACATTCCCCTGGCCATCGGCCTCATCCTGATGATGGTACCGCCCCTGGCCAAGGTGGACTACAGCAGGCTTCCCAGTGTGCTCAAGCACAGACGTGTGCTGGGCACCGGCCTCTTCATGAGCTGGATCGTCGGGCCGGCGCTGATGTTCGTGCTCGCCCTCATCTTTCTGCGCGCCTTCCCGGAGTACTTCGCCGGTGTCATGCTCATCGCGCTGGCGCCCTGCATCGCCATGGTGCTCGTTTGGAACGACCTGGCCCAAGGCGACCGCGAGCTCGCCGCCGGACTCGTCGCGCTGAACAGCATCCTGCAGACACTTTTCTACAGCACCTACGCCTGGCTCTACGTCACCGTGCTGCCGCCACTCTTCGGGGTGGAGGGCTATGCGGTTGACGTGACCATCAGCGAGATCACGCGCACGGTGCTCATCTACCTCGGCATTCCCTTCGCGGCGGGCTTCCTCCTGCGTGCGCTGCTGGGGCATTGGAAGGGTGAGGAATGGTACATGCAGCGCTTCATCCCGGCCATCGCCCCTGTCACGCTCGTGGCGCTGCTCTTCACCATCGTGGTGATGTTCAGTCTCAAGGGACGCATGATCGTGGACATCCCACTGGACGTAGTGCGCGTGGCCGTTCCGCTTACGCTCTTCTTCCTGTTCATGTTCCTGAGCACGTTCTACCTCGTGCAGCGGCTGGGTGCATCCTACAAGGAACGCACCACACTCGCGTTCACCGCAGGCAGCAACAACTTCGAACTGGGCATTGCCGTGGCCATCGCAGTGTTCGGGCTCAACTCCGGCCAGGCCTTCGCTGCCGTTGTGGGTCCCTTGATCGAGGTACCTGTGCTCATCGGCCTCGTGAACTTTGCCTTGAAGCGGATGGTCAGCTCCCAACCACGGACGTAATGGGACCCCGCACCGCCGCCCTCCTCGCCCTCTTCACGGAAGGCCGCACGCGCTTCACCAAGGTGCTCGACACACTCACCGCGGCCGACCTGCCAAAGAAGCTGGCGCCCTCACCCAACAGCGCCGGTTTTCTCGTCCGCCACATCGGCGATGTGGAGCTGCTCTTCGCCAAGAACGTCTTCGGCTTAGAAGGCGCGAGCGTACGCGCCAGCACCGTGGCCAAGGGATACGACACCGGGGAGTGGACCGACCTGATCGCACTGAAGGCCTACGTGCAGCAAAGCGCGGACACACTGCACCACGCGATCGAGGCCACATCCGATGCCGAATGGGATACGGTGATCGAGACCAAGGAGTTCGGGAGGAGGACCAAGGCCGAAGCGCTGGGGCGCATCGTGACGCACACAGCCTACCATGCTGGACAACTGGCGATGGTGGTGAGGTACGGGGTCTGAGCGATGGCCACCAATGCTCCGCGGCCCGGCCTGCGCGCCAACTGGAAGCAGTTCACGCTGCTCGTGGTACTGAACGCGTTCGTCGGCGGGATGGTGGGCATTGAACGCTCCGTGCTGCCGCAGCTGGCGGAGCTGGAGTTCGGCATCGCCTCGCACGCGGCGGCGCTCAGCTTCATCGTGGCGTTCGGGATCAGCAAAGCACTCGCCAACTATGCCACCGGGCGACTGGCGGCCCGCTTCGGCCGCAAGGCCTTGCTCATCGTGGGTTGGTCGTTGGCCCTGCCCGTGCCGTTCCTGCTCATCCATGCCGATGCCTGGGCCTGGGTCATTGCGGCCAACGTGCTCCTGGGTATCCACCAGGGCATCGCGTGGAGCAGCACCGTGCTGATGAAGATGGATCTCGTGGGTGAAAAGGACCGCGGGCTTGCCATGGGGCTCAATGAATTCGCCGGCTACCTCGCGGTGGGGGCGATGGCCTTCCTCACCGGCTACCTCGCCGCACAGTATGGTCCACGGCCTGTGCCCTTCCAGGTGGGCATCGCACTGGCGATGACCGGGCTGTTGATCACGATCATATGGGTGAAGGACACCACACACCATGTGATCGCCGAAGGCGCCACCAGTGCGCTGCCCGAATTGAAGCGCGTGTTCGTGGAGACGAGCCTCACGCACCGCACGCTGGGCTCCGTCACACAGGCCGGCCTGGTGAACAACCTGAACGACGGCATGCTCTGGGGCCTGCTCCCCGTGCTGCTGCTCAATGAAGGGCTTGGCCAGGAGCACATCGGCATCATAGCTGCCGTATACCCAGCCGTATGGGGTCTCGGCCAGCTCTTCACCGGCAAGCTCGCAGACCTGGTGAACCGCCGCTCGCTGCTCATCACTGGGATGGTGCTCCAGGGCGTGACCATCCTCGGACTGCCCTTCGTGCATGCACCCGGCGCCTACATCGCCATGAGCGTGACGCTGGGGCTGGGCACCGCACTGGTGTACCCCACCTTTCTCGCCGTGCTCGCTGCGCACACCCACCCGCAGCAACGCAGCGAGGCCGTGGGCGTTTTCCGCCTGTGGCGCGACCTCGGTTACGCCATCGGCGCGCTGGCCACCGGCCTCATCGCCGACCGTTTCGGCATTACGGCATCCATCCTGGCCATAGGTGCCATCACTGTGCTCAGTGGGTGCATGGTATGGCTGCGCATGCCGAGCGAACGGAAGTGCCTCGCGCCTGCCGAACTCAAGTCACTGCAGGGCCGGACCGATGTCCGCGTCGTGGATGTGCGCAGCCCTGAAGAGTACGCCAGCGGTCACCTCCCTGAAGCCGTCAACATCCCCCTCCCCGAACTGCTGGACCGGGCACGCGGCTGGTCGACGCGGGATCGCATCGTCACCGTGTGTGCCCGAGGTGGTGGCAGGAGCGAACAGGCAGCAATGGTGCTGCGGGACGGGGGTTTCCTGCACACCCGGTGGCTATGCGGGGGCACGACGGTGTGGACGTGAAACCATACACCCGAGCGCACGCAGAAGCAGCGGACCATGCACGAACTTTGCCTACAATGCGAACCATCATCGCCCTGCTGCTCCTGTCATGCGCACCGCCCCTGGCCGGGCAGCGCATCAGCACGGTGAACCGCGACCTGTGGGTATCGCATTGGGGTGACCAGCGCCTGACGGAACGCTGGAGTATTCACACCGAAGCACATTGGCGCCGAAGCGACCTGGGAGCGCACCCCCAGCAGTTGCTGCTGCGTCCCGCTGTGAACTTCCACCTCAACGACCAGGTGCTGCTGACGCAGGGCTACAGCTACTATGTCAACCACCCTTACGGCGCATATCCCATCGCCTGCCAACACCACGAACATCACCTGTACCAGCAGGTGCAGCTTACACAGCCCATTGGCCGTGTGGGCCTGCAGCACCGCTTCCGCATGGAGGAGCGGTTCATTGCACGCATGGTCCCTGCCGGCAGCGACGCCACCCAGGGCGTGCGTGACGGATACACCTACCAGAACCGGTTCCGGTACCGCGTATGGATCACCATCCCCCTGAACCGCCCCACGGTTGGCCCAGGCGTTCTCACGGCCAATCTGTACGACGAGGTGTTCCTCACCTTCGGCGACAGCGAGCGCCTGGATATGCTCCAGCAGAACCGCCTGTCCCTGTTGCTGGGCTACCAGGTGACCCGGCCGCTCAGCATCCTGCTGGGCTACCTGCACCAGACGGTGCAACGTCCGGGGGCGGCCAACGGGGGCGACCTCCTCGAAGTGAACCCCACGCTGCACGTGGCCGTGGTGTGCAACATGGACCTGCGCAGCAGCGCGTCCAAAGCGCGCTGAACTTTTGCGCCCGCCTTACACGCTGAACTCCTGCCGCTTGATGAGCACCCCATCCGTGGCGAAGCAGAGGGCATACCGGCCCTTGCGCCATCCCTTGACGGTGAGCAGCACATCCACGCTGAACCGTCCCTGAGCGAGGATGCGCCCCGCATCCAGGGTGTGGACCGTATTCCCCTGGGCGTCCTTCACAACGATGGTGAGCAGGCCTGCGTGGCGCTGGATGACATCCACGGCGCCCGCCACACGGAGAACCTCAGGATTGAACACCTGTCCCGCCACAGGGTGTGCATATTGTGTGGAGTACCACGGTATCGCACGGCCGGTGATGGTGGCGAGCCGTTCCTGGAGCGCACGTGTCGCATCGACCTCGCCCACATTCACCGATCCGATACAGATGCCATCGCTCACCACCCAGACGGCCTGCTGGACGACCTCGTCCGGTATCCGCTGCGTGCCGATGTACCGAGCAAACTCCTGTAGCGCGTTTCCGGCAGGCGCACCCTGGTCGAAACGGGAACCCGATCCCGGCGACGAGCGCGCCGCCTCGCAGCAGAACGCCCTGCACGTGGTTGAGCCCACAGCGCCGGGGGCCAATGCCACGAGGGCATCCTCAACGACGAGCAGGTCCTGCAGTGACGTATCCTCGCTCACGAACCGCCATCCCGCAGGGATCAGCACATCGAGCGGCAGCAGGCGCCTGTTCCGGACCTCCACGCGCACGCATCCACCGGAATAGCCGCCGGTGCCGGTCACCTGCAGGTCCACCTCGCCCGTGCGCAACAGGTCCACCAACTCAGGGGGCGCCTCCGAAGCAAAACACACCGGTAACAGGAGCAACAGGCAGGGCAGCAAAAGGAGGCGCATGACCATGGTTTTACCTGAGAACGCCGCGGGCGGGCAGATCCGTGTGCCCGCAGAGAGACACCCGGGAGCTGACGATTACCCCAACCTGGCCGACCGCATCCTGAAGCACATGATGCCGTTATTGCCGCTGGATCTCCTTGCAGGAGATCTCGCACAGGGGTCCGACGTTGAACCTAGTTCCGATCAAAAGCCACACGATCCAGAGGTCGGCACAGCGACCTGGGGAGGCTGTTGCGTCCGCCCCGGTCAGCCTTCGACAGGAACCGTCCTCCGTTCCATGTAGATCCAAAACGGCTTCAGGAACTCTGGCGGTTCCGCGCCAGCATAGGCATCGCACCGGACAAAGCCCGCGGCGGTGTAGATCCTCTGCGCTGCGTGCATGAAAACACCCGTATCGAGCCGTAGTAGGACGTGCCCTTGCCGGTCGGCCTCCCCGATCAAATGGGACACCATTCGGGAACCGAGACCAAGCCCGCGATACTCCGGGCGCGTGTAGACCCGCACGACCTCCGGAACACCATCGGGCAGCATCCTGAGCCCCCCCATCGCTGCGACCTCCCCATCCCCGCCAACTAGGAAATAGAGCTGCCCCAAATTCAAGGGAAGTCGCTCCACATGCGCTACTGTACGGTGCACATAATCCTCAAGGTCACATCCGACTATCTCAGCAAGGGAGCGGCCTGTAATGCGACGAAGCTCGCCATCCATCCAGGTGAAATACGCACGATTGAGGATCGTGAACGCATCCAGGTCAGCGGCTCGCTGAAGGTCTGCACGGATGAACGAGAAATCAGTCGCCATAGATGTGCTCAATGTCGGAAGAAGCAGGGAAGAACCGTCCAACGGTTGATCCATCCCGCCGGGAATCATCATTCACGCTGGTGCAAAAAGTAAGCCTCACGAATACGTATTCCACCTTGGACCACCAACCTACCTTACATCCCATATTCGCCCATGCTCGCCGACCGCCTACTCCGGCACGCTCTCTCCTTTTCCCTCGATGGCATCAGGATGCCCAGGGGCGTGCACGTGCTGGACCCCTTCCACGGATCGCATGCCATGGAGGTGCGGCGTATAGTTACTGCGTTCCACCGCACCTATTACAGTGACAACGGACCCCGGACACTGATGCTCGGCATCAATCCGGGGCGCCTCGGTGCAGGCAGCACGGGGCTCCCCTTCACCGACACCAAGCGCTGCGAGAGCGACCTGGGCATCCCCGTGAACGGACTGCGCACGCACGAGCCCAGCAGTGACTTCTTCTACCGCATGGTGCGGGCGGCCGGGGGTGCGGAGGCCTTCCATCGCAGGGTCTACGTGCACTCCGTCTGTCCGCTCGGCTTCATAAGGGACGGGATCAACCTGAACTACTATGATGACGACCGGCTGGAACGCGCTGTGACACCGTTCATTGAAGCGTGGCTGCGCACCCTGGTAGCATGCGGCATGAGGACGGATGTGGTGTTGTGCCTCGGCACGGGGAGGAATGCCAGCTCCTTCCGCCGACTGAATGACGGCCTAGGGCTCTTCCAGCGCATCATCGCCCTGGAACACCCTCGGTACGTGATGCAATACAAGGTCAGGCAGATCGGGCTGTATGTGGATCGCTACCTGGATGCGCTCCGTGAGGCCGGTACCACCGTGGATCCTTCCGCGGCGGATTGAAGCCTTTCTGTTCCGATCTTCGGGACCCGACGCGAACACCATGACCCTGACCCGCCTCTTCGACATCCCGGAGCACCAGCTCCTGCGCTATCCCAAGGAAAAGGCCATCGCCACCAAGGAAAACGGCCAATGGCGGGGATACAGCACCCAGGAGCTGATCGACACGGCCGAACGCATCGCGCTGGGCCTCATTGCCCTGGGCGTGAAGCCCGGGGAC
>CAZUNW010000037.1:0-13988 GCA_964621425.1 uncultured Chryseobacterium sp.
CAGGTTCGCCGTGGCCTTCCTGTACATGCCGTCGGTGGTGTTCTGGGGTTCGGGCATCATGAAGGACACGTTCACGATGAGCGCACTGTGCTGGTGGATCCATTGTTTCGTGGAGTTCTTCTTCAAGCGAAGACGCATGGCGGGCAACTTCATCGGCATGGTGCTGGCCGCGGTCTTCATGCTGGTCATGAAGCCCTACATCTTCATGTCCATCTTCCCGGTTTCCATGATCTGGTTGATGTACAACCGCGTGGCCCGGATAAAGAACGCGTTGATACGTTTCGTGGTGCTGCCCATGGCACTTTCGATCATGCTCTCCGTTTCGCTTGCCGTTCTGAGCTGGCTGGCCGAGAGCCTCGATAAGTTCTCGCTGGACAAGATGGTGGATACGGTCATGGTGATCCAGACGGACATGTCGCGGTCCGAGCATTACGGGGGCAACTACTTCGACGTCGGCCCGATGGACGGTTCGTTGGCCAGCCTATTGTCCAAGTTCCCCGTGGCCACCAATGCGGCACTCTTCCGGCCCTACCTGTGGGAGTCGCGCTCGGTGGTCGTTGCGCTGAGCGCGCTGGAGAACCTCTGGCTGCTGGCCCTCACGGTGGCGATGCTGTGGCGGACGAGGGTCATGTTCTTCCTGCGCTGCATCGGTGGAAATCCGATCGTGCTGATGTGCTTCGTGTTCACACTGCTGTTCGGTTTCGCGATCGGCATCTCCACGCCGAACTTCGGCGCACTGGTGCGGTTCAAGATCCCGCTCATTCCCCTCATGGTCGCATCGCTGTTCATCATCAACTACCTGAACCGTGAGCGTATGCAGGCCAGGAAGCACAACCGCGTCTTCGAACTGAAGCGCTACCGCAGCGGAGAGCCGGGGGCCAAGGGTCTGCTGACCAGCGACGAGATCGCAAAACGACGGCGCACGGCGCAGGCGGCATGAAGCAGCAAGGCCGCGCCCAGGCATGCGCCGTGATCATCAGCATCCAGAGCATCCTGGACCCGCTGGTGTCCAGCCTCATGCTGGACTATGCGCTCCGCCTGCAGGAGCGTGACACGGACCTGGACATCCTGCTGGTCACCGAGGAGCCGGGGAACACGGTGATCAGGGACGAGCTGGCAGAGCGGCTCCGGCGTGCGCGCATCACCTGGAGGCCCCTGCGCTACGACCTGAAGGGTGCACAGTTCCTGCAGCGCATGCGGAACATCGCCCGGCTGGCCTGGTGGTCCTTCTGGTACACGCGTGGGTACAGGGAGCGCACGGTAATGGGCTTCCTGTCCATGGCCGGCGCCTATGCGGCCCTGGTCCGTCGCTTCGGCTTCCAGCGCCTGGTGATCGTCAATTTTGAACCGCACAGCCAGTACATGCGGGAGCTGGGCATCTGGTCGGACCGATCCCTGAAGTACCGTGTGGTGAAGTGGTCCGAGGACCACGAGGTGCGCAGCGCCGATGTAATTGTGGCACCAGCCACCGCCGTGGTCGAGCACATCCGCACCATCCGGCCATCCGCCGAGGTGCACCTGCAGGCGGTTACCGTTGATGTGCCGGCCCATGCGCGCGACACCGTCGCCGGTGAGGGCGTTCGCATCCGCTTCGGTCTTGAGGGGAGGACTGTTGTGCTCTACATCGGCAAGTTCCGGGGTATCTACTACACTGAGGCGCAATATGTGCGCTTCATGGCGACCATGTGCGAGGCGGACCCCACCGTTCACCACCTGCTCATCACGCACGAAGAGCACATCGCCGCCTTGCGGGCCTCGCCCGGTTGGAGCGTCGTGGAAAAGCGGACAACCCTGCTCGGTCCAATGGCTCCCGAGGCGCTCCGGCCCTTCCTCTCGGCCGCCGATCTCGGTGTCATCGCCGTACCGCCCACACCGTCCCAGCGCTTCCGCTCGCCCGTGAAGACGGCGCTCTACTGGGCGGCCGGCGTTCCCATCCTTATCCCCGAGGGCGTATCGGATGACTGGCATATCGCACGCGACGAGGGCATCGGCATTGTGGTGGACGACCTTCCCTCCGCGAGCGTCGCGAGCCTGAGTGAGGGGTTGCGCGTGCTGCGCGGCACGCCGGAGGAGCAGCTGCGCCGGCGTTGCGCGGATGCCGCCCTGCGCCTCCGCGACACCGGAAAGATGGTGGACCTGCTGGCCAGCCTCATCCCTGTGCCCCGGGGATGATGCGCACCCCGGTCGGTTATCTTTGGTCGGGGTATGCATGCGACCAGACCGGCACCACCCACCAATCCCATGGCGACCCAACGGCGACGGCTGATCGACAGGTACAAGGTCCAGTTGGCGATATCCGCGGTCATACGCAACGCGGGCTGGCAGGCCTGGCGCATTCCCGCGTCCAAGCGCTACCTGGATGTGGGTTGCGGGATGAACACCCACGCGGGTTTTGTGAACCTGGATTACATCTGGAACCCGGGCGTGGACATTTGCTGGGACATCGTGAAGCGCGGCTATCCCTTTCCCGAAGGCCGCTTCGACGGCATCTACACGGAGCACTGCCTGGAACACATCCCGCTCGCGGCTTGCGAGCGCAACCTCAGGGAGTTCCATCGCATGTTGCGACCCGGTGGGCGTGTGCGCATCGTGGTGCCCGATGGGGAGATGCTCATCGACATCTACAAGGACCGCCGCGGCGGAGGTCTGCGCCGCATGCCCCACGAGGATGGTTATGACACCATGATGCAGTGTATCAATGGCGTGTTCAGGAACCATGGTCACCAATTCATCTATGACCTGGAGACGCTCAAGCTGCTGCTCGAGCGCTGCGGGTTCCGCGAGGTGGAGCGCATGTCCTACCGGAACGGCCGCGATCCGGGACTGGTCAACGACTCGGAGGTGCGCAGCAGGGAGTCGCTTTACGTGGAGGCGGTGAAATAAGGTGGTTCAGCGCAGCAGCGCGCCCAGCGCCTTCCACGGCCTGCCGGCCCGCCGGAACGATCCGGCCATCATGCGCCGCCGCTTCAGGGAGTAGGTGATGCGCTCAGGGAGGGTTGCCATCGCCCTCTCCGCGAGTTGTCGGCCGATCCATTGCATGGACCGTTCCATGCCGTCGAGGTTCGTGGCCATGGAGCTGTGCCCCGTGCGTCTGTAGAGCAGGATGTCCTCGGTGGTGAAACCATAGTGCGCCAGGCGCCCCTCCCGCGCGTAACGCATGAAGAAGAAGAGATCCTCGGCATGGGTGATGCCCTCTTCGAACCGGAGCTTCAGACCAGGACCCCAGCGCAGCATCCAGCTGGGCCCCATGAAACAACGCCCGCTGAAGGTCACGAGCTCGTGGAACGCATCTTCGGTGTGCTGTGGCATGTAGATGCGAAGCTCCCGTTCCAGGCGGGCGTCCATCACCCGCACCCGCCCGTCCACGATGTCAAGCCGGGGGTCCCTGTCGAACTCGGCGATCCGCGCTTCCAGGCTGCAGGGTGGCAGCACGTCATCGGCATCGAGGAAGCAGAGCAGCCCGCCACGGACCACATCCAGCGCCATGTTGCGCGCGCTGCCTATCCCGCCGTTGCGCTTCTCGAGTGCGATGATGCGCGCATCCGTGAACCGTGCGATGACCTCCGCGGTGGCGTCCGTGCTCCCATCGTTCACGATGATCAGCTCCCAGTCCGGGCAGGTCTGCGCGATCACGGAGCGCACCGCCTCACCGATGTAAGCCGCCGCATTGTACGCGGGCATGATGATGGATACGCGCGGGCTCATCGGGTTGTCCCGTCCATTTCCGCATGTGCCGCCGACCTGATGATGGCTGCGAAGCGTTCGGTGAGGCGCTCCACGTGCAGGTCGTGGATGAATTTCCCGTCAGGGTGGAGCGCGCACCGTCCCTCAAGAAGCGTGATGATTCGCTGCGCTGATGCCTCCGGATCGTCAGGCGGGCACTCGATGGCCAGACCGGTGCGTGCAAGGAGCTCCTGCTGGGCTCCGTCACACACGAAGGCGAGCATGGGCTTCACCATCGAAACATATTCGAACGTCTTTCCGGCTATGCTGTAGTCGCGTCCCCCCAGCACCTTGGAGGAGGTTATGAGCAGTGCATCACACGCGGCCTGGAAGCGCAGTGATGCGGCATGGTCGACCCGGCCACGCAGCTCCACCTTGTCCTGCAGTCCATGTTCGGCCACCATCCCCTTCAGCCATTCCGGTACATCTCCGATGAATGCGACACGCAGGCGCTCATCGAGGTCGGGACGCATGGTGCGAAGGGCCTGCAGCGCCTTGAAGAAGGCCAGGGGCGAGCGGTACAGCCAGTCCTCCCGGCGTGGCGCATACTGCAGGTATTGCCATGGCCGCTTGCGCCACCAGGGACGGAACATGAGCTCACGCTGGTAGGGCGTGTAATAGAAGCTTCCCACGTAACCGACGGTGAGCGGGCGCTCCGCTGTTGCGGCCGGAAGCCGTATCTCCGCTGGCACCTCGGGCGGTTGCTGGTCATAGCCGTTGGTGACCAGGTGGAAGCGCTTGGGATCCACCATGGGGTGTGATCGGAGCAGGTCGGCTATGGTCTGGGGCGAGGTCACCGTGATGGCCGCCGCGGAGCGGAGCAGCCTCCTTTCATGGTTGAGCCGCCTCATGTAGTGCAGCCGGCTCGCATAAGGCGTGATGAGCCAAAGGCTCCATGCATCACGCAGGTCCACGATCAGCGGCAGGCCCAGACGGCGCGCCACCTCGGCACCGAGCCCTCCGGTGCTGAAGGGCGGGATCGAGATGACCACGGCCTTGAGGTCATGCTCGCGCGCCGCCTGTTCCGCTGCAGCCAGCAGGTGCGTTCGCCAGCGCCGGGCCTCGGGGTCGAGCGTGTTGAGGTAGTAGGTGCCCCTCACCCGGTCCATCCAGGTGGGCGGGTCCACGGGTGTGCGGATGATGACGGCGCCCTCCAGCCCGACCTCCTCCTTGTCCAGCCGTCCCTGCGCATGGGCGGACGCCTGTGGTGTGATCACCACCGGCGTTATCCCTGACCTGTGCAGGTGCTTTACGAACTTGTAAGGACGATGCGATCCCCCGATGTTCAGCGGCGGGAACTGGTGGGTGATGAACAGCACCTTCATCGTACCGGTGGCGTTGGTGGTGTCGTTCCTTCCTGTTCACCCTGCGACGGGAACGCGGCTGACCGCAGGACGTCCATGTACCGCTGTGCCACCCGCCTCGAGTCCACCAGGGGGTGGATGGCGGCGGCCAGGGAGGACGCATCGAGGGCGAGGAGGCGGTCCCAGTCCCTGTCCATGGCCTCCGCCCAGGCCACGGCGGTGTTCTCCTGCACGGGCAGGCCGAGGGCGCTTGTCAGGTACTCGCGGATGCCGCCCACGGACGAAGCCACCACCGGCGTGCCGCACGCGAGCGCCTCCGCACAAACGGCGGAGAAGGTCTCATAGTCGCTTGCATGCAGGAGCGCGTGGGCGCTGCGCATCTCGCGGGCCGCTTGTTCCGCGCCGGCCTGCCCGATCAGTTCCACCCAGGCCCCCGTACCAGTGCGTGTGATGGCCTCGCGTATGGCTGCAAGATCGTCCCCACCTCCGGCGATGCGCAGGCAGGCCTCCCTGCCGCGTGACCGCAGCAACGCGATCGCCTCGATGAGCAGGACGGGACGTTTGGGGTACCGCCAGGTCGCTATGGCGAAGAAGCGGCCAGGTCTGCGCGCCGGCCCATCGGTACCGTCACCTGCTGGGTTGAACACGGCGGTATCGATCGCATTGGGCACAATGTGCACGGGCGGATGGGGCGGTCCGGCGAACCGGAGGATGTCATCGGCGAGCGCCTGTGATACCGTGATAAGGGGAACGCCCTGGTGGAAGATGTGGCGGATGCGGTCGAGGCCGGTTGCGCCAGACTTGAAGCCGAGGCGGTAGATGCTCCAGTGCTCGGTGATCACCATCGGCGTGCGGATGAACCGGCGAAGCAGCCCCAGCCTTGCGCAGTTCGGATAAGCGATGTGGAGGTTGACCACGTCGTAGCGCACCCGACGGTCGCGGGTCCACCAGGCCCACAGGAGCAGGATCGTGGCCAGCCATTCCACGAGCAACCAGCGCGTTGTGGGCGTGGTTAGGATCAGGGTGCGGTCGGCCCTCAGGCTGCGGCGGTGCAAGGACCACCGCGGTCCGCGCCGCACGTCCAAGTGCCAGACGGTGTTCATGCACAGCGGGTCCAACGCGCGTACATGGCGTTCGATGAAGGGCGTTTCGAACGGCCGAAGCTGGTTGGGGTACCACCCCACGATGTGCAGGGCATGCATCCGGTTCAGGCTTGCGGCACGCACACCATGATCTCGGCCGAAACGCCTTCGCGACGCAGTCGGACCAGCAGCAGTTCGAGCGGGTAGACAGCGGCTGCGAGGGCACCACCAAGCGCCGGGTGCCATTTGCATACGCGCATCACCAGCCCCCACCAACGGTGCAGCAAGGGTGAGCGCGAGTCCAGGGGGCGGTTCAGGAGGTGGAACACCGGATGGCGTCGTACGACGCGCAGGCCGTTGCGTTCAAGTGCGGCGGTGTAGGTGGCCAGTGAGCGGGTCGTGAAGTGCTCCTGCTTGTGGTCCGCTCCATGGACGAAGATGTCGGAGAGCAGCAGGACACCATCTGGCTTGAGCATTGCGCCCAGATGGGCGAGCGCCTGCTCCAACCGCACATCATCCACCACATGGAACAGGACGTCCATGCAGGTGATGGCATCGAAACGTTCCGCAGGGATGTCGCCGGGCTCGCTGATGTCCATGCGGAGGATGCGCATGCCCGTGTGGGCCGTGGAGAGGCGTTCAACGGCCGTCGCCGTGAGGTCGCTGCCGGTGATGTCCTGCGCACCGAGGCGCTCCCAGGCCTGGAGGTACTGTCCGGTGCCGGAGCCCACGTCCAGCACCCGGATGCTCCGGGTACGTGGGAGGTGCGTGCGGGCCACCCGCGCGAAAACGGCCTGCCGCACGCGATACATCCAGCGGTTGAAGGGTTCACCCAGTCCCAGGTAGCCCACGCCGGTGAGCCCCGAGCTGGTGCGCAACCGCTCTTCCCAGTATGCCCGCGGGTCGAACTGCCCCATGTGGTCAAAGATAGCCGCGGCATGCAGCGCCCGTTCAGGCGCCATACACCGGGAACCAGCTTCCCAGAAGGGCCCAGCGCAGGAGGGCCATGGCCGCGGCACCGAGCGCGGCCATGGCAGAGTAGCGCAGTGTGAGCCAGAGGCCCTGAAGGCCCACAGATGACAGCAGCTGCACGGACAGCACCATGTAGCCCGCCATGCTCACAAGGGCGTAGCTGAGCATGATCGCACCCGAGCCCAGTCCCAGGTAGCCCACGATGGCCATGGCCACGATGCGCGCGATGGTGAGCGTCACCTGGAACACGAGGCTCACGTGCTCGCGTCGTTGCACATTGAACAGCGAGGTCATGGGGTCGCAGAGCAGCCGGAAGAAGAAGAAGCCGCCCATGAAGGCGGTGAACACGCCCGCATCCCGCCAGGGCTCACCGAAGACGATGTCGAAGGCCTCATCGGCGAAGAAGGTGAGGAGGAGGAAGGGCAGCAGGCCCACGGTGAACAGGCGCTTGTATAGGCCCATTGTGATGCGCTGCAGGTCGTCCCCGCGGTCACCCAGCTCCGAGGCCTTCTGCATGTACACTGTGCTGAAGGAGAAACCGAAGAGCCGCAGGGGGATCAGCAGCAGACTGGCCCCCAGTGAGAAGTGTCCCACGGCCGCCAGGTCACTGCTGAGCGCGAACACGGGCAGTTGCAGGCCGAGGCTGGCCACCCAGCGTTCGGGGAATACCATGAGCGGGTAGCGGCGGTACTCGCGCAGCGTACCCCACATTCTCCGCCACGACCAGTTGGTGAAGACCTCACGCAGGCCGTGCCCCAACAGGGGCCTTACATACACCGGAATGATGGCCGCGCGCACCACCGCATCACCCAGGATAAGGCCCATGGACCGGGTTGCACTGAGCAGCCCATAGCTGAGGTTGAACAGGCGTGTGCTGAGGTCGAGGGCCGCACCGGTGAAGGCGCTTGTCTTGAACAGCTTGGCCCGTGTGAGCCATTGGGTGAAGTACACGCTCAGCGCATAAAGCACCGCTGCGGGGCCGACGAAGTGCACCCATCCGCCCAGGGCGCTCCAGCTGGGTGCCAGTGCGTAGAAATGACCGGCGAACAGGGCTGCAGTGGCGGTGAGCAGGCCGATGCCCAGCGCGGTGGTGAGGTTGATGCGGAAGAGGTCCCGGAAGCGCTCCTCGTCGCGCGGGAGCACGTACGCATTGGACAGCCCCATGTCCGCCACGTAGGACAGGTTCATCATAAGGGCCATGAAGATGCCATACACCCCGTAGGCCTCCGGGCCGTAAATGCGGCCAAGAAGCGGTGTGAGCACCAGCTGGCTGGCCATGGCCAGCGCATTGCCGGAGAATACCTGGAAGGAGTGCCGCGCAAAGCTCCCCTCGGTGCGGATGCGCCGCAGGTCCTGGCGGATCTGGTCCACCGCTCGTTTAACGGGCACGGGTGGGGAGTGGGGTGGCCAAAGGTAACCGGGTCATCGGCCCACGGGATGTTGCTGCATCTTCGCCGCATGGACCTTGTGCTCTGCACCCGCAACCCCGGCAAGATCGCCGAACTGGCCGCGCTCCTTCCGGCCGGTCACCGCCTCATCGGACTGGACGACCTTGGCATTACCGAAGAGCTTCCGGAGACCGGTGACACGCTGGAGGCGAATGCCTTGGAGAAGGCGCGCACCGTGCATGAGCGCTGTGGCCTGCCCTGCATTGCGGACGATTCGGGGTTGGAGGTGGCCGCCTTGGGAGGTGCACCCGGCGTGCATAGCGCCCACTATGCCGGTCCTGAGCGCGACGCCCTGGCCAACATGCGGAAACTGCTGGAGGCCCTCGGCGACGCCGCGGACCGCAGTGCCAGGTTCCGCACCGTGATCGCGTTCATCGACGGTGGTTCCGAGCACCTATTCGAGGGCGTGGTGGAGGGTCACCTGCTGCCGGCACCGCAGGGATCCGGTGGTTTTGGTTACGACCCGCTCTTCGTTCCGGACGGCGGGTCCTGCTCGTTCGCGGAGATGGGTGCGGATGCCAAGAACCGCATCAGCCATCGCGCGCGGGCAGTTGCAGCTTTCGCCGACATGGTCAGGAGGCGTTAGCGCCGGGCGACGCATTCGCGTAACAAGCCGTTCACGGCCGCGGGAACGCCCATGCCGCAAACGTCGAGCATCTTGGGGTAGATGCTGGCCTCGCTGAAACCGGGCGTTGCGTTCACCTCAATGGTCACCAGCTGGTCCGCAATGGCCTCCTCGGAGCCGCACCAGAAGTGGTCCACGCGCACCATGCCGCGCAGGTCCAGCGCCGTATAGATGGCTGCCGACCGCTCCTGCACGAGCCGCGTGACGGCAGCGCTGAGCGGGGCGGGCACCAGTTCCTCCGTATCCGTGGCGTGGTACTTGGCCTCGTAGTCGAAGAACTCACGCGGTGTGCGGATCTCGCACACCGGCAGCGCCTCCACGCGGCCGTCCAGCCGGATCACACCGCAGGTGAGCTCACGCCCGGTGACGGCCGCCTCCACCATCACCCGGGGGCATTCGCGGAACGCGATGGCCAGCGCTTGAGCGAGCTCCTCGGGCCGCTTCACCTTGGTGACGCCGAGGCTGCTGCCGCTCTCGTCCGGTTTCACGAAGCAGGGGTATCCGATGCCGTTCGGTAGCGATGGTGCGTCTCCGGTGAGGTCGCGGTGGAAGAGTACCGAGGGGGATACCCGGAAGCCGAGCTGGCGGAGCTGGGCCGTGGTGCCATACTTGCTGAAACTGAGCGCCATGGCCAGCACACCCCCGGTCTGGTAGGGCACCCCGAGCATGTCCAAATAGCCCTGCAATTTGCCGTCCTCGCCTGGAGGACCGTGCACGGCGATCAGGGCGGCGGCGAAGGTCTCCATGCCTTTTCCGCGGTCGATGCGGAAACCTCCCCGGTCGAACGGCGCATCGGTGCCGTCCGGGCGTTCGCACGACCACCCATCCCGGGTGATCGTCACGTAGTACGGGTCGAATTGCCCCGCATCGATGGCCGTCAGCATGCGCAGGGCGCTCCGGTGGCTGATCACCGACTCCCCCGAGTAGCCCCCGCGCATCACGGCAATGGCAGGCCGTTGCTCCATGTCGCGAAGGTAGCGGCCGCGAACGGTTATCTTCGCCGCGCTCCGCGCGGCATGCAGCCCCGCAGGCACCCCATGCGGAAGTCACTCCCCTACCTGCTCCCCGTCCTGGCCAGTTCCCTGCTGGTCATCGGTGGCTGGCTATGGCTGCGCGGATACACGCGGCACGGGGCATCGGTGCAGGTCCCCGACCTGGAGGGGCTTACCATGCCTGAGGCGCTCCAGCGCATCGACTCGCTGGACCTGCATGTGATGGTCGTCGATTCCGTGTACACAGATGATGCGCGGAAGGGCACCATCGTCTATCAGGATCCGGATCCAGGTGTGTCTGTGAAACCGGGACGCATGGTCTACCTCATGCTCAATGCCACCAGGCCGAAGATGATCGACATGCCGCAACTGGTGGACCTCAGCAAGCGACAGGCCCTGAGCGTGGCGGAGATCGTGGGCCTCAAGGTGTCCGAGATGCGTTACCGCCCGGACGCCTGCGTGGACTGCGTGCTGGAACAGCTGTACAAGGGGCGTAAGATCCCCGCGGGCAAGGGCATTCTGCGTGGTGCGAGGATCGTGCTGGTGCTCGGCAGCGGCATGGCGGGTGAGCGTGTGCCCGTTCCCGATCTGACGGGAACCCCCTATGCGGAGCTTGACGAGACCCTGAACCGCGCCTCCCTGAACATCGGCGTGGTGGTCACCTGCGACGGGTGCAATACGAGCGAGGATTCCGCGTTGGCACGCGTGTACAGGCAGTCACCATCTGGTCAACTGCGAATAGCTATGGGCGGCTTGGTGGACGTATGGCTCACGCTCGATAGCGCTGTCGTTAATCCGCTAATGCGCGCCTCCGACACCACCTCCGTCCAACCGCCCCCCCCCGATGCGGAACCGTGAGCCCCTTCTGATCGCCGCCCTCCTCACCGCGGCGCTGCTGCCGGCGCAGCACGAGGCCCTGTTCCCGTTACAGGGGCAGGCCCGCCCGGAGAATGCGCGCCGCCTGACACGCGAACCGGGCAACGCGTTCTTCATCTATGAGAACGCCACCCAGGAGCTGCCCCTGATGGACGATTTCTCCATCGACCGCACGCGCCATCTCAACGCATCGCCCAGTGACCCCGGGGTGAGCCTCACCGACAAGGTCTACCGCATCGCCGTGGCCGGCACCTCCACGGCGGACATGGCCTTCTACAGCGATACCACATTCCACTACTACACCGACACGGTGGGGGTGGATACCACATGGCGAGAGGCGAACCCGGCGGTGGACATCGACCTGTTCGACCTGGGCACCTACCCGTCCATCTCCATCCCGCAGTCGGCCTGGCCGTCCTACACCATTTACGACACCATCGGGGATCCCGCCATCGACACGCTTCTTGTGCCCGTAGCCGACCTTGTGCAGGACTCACTTGAAGTGTACACGGTACCCGCGGACGCCCGGGTTTACGACCAGAACGGCACCAGCGTGCCGCTGGTGCTCTGGGCGGATGACGATGCGCACATCAATGGCACCTACCCCATCGACCCGCCCACCATCGGGGTGGCTACGCTTGACGGAGTGGACCGCACCGGCCTGCCGTACGTGACCAACTCGCCGACCGCCTATGGCATCAACGACCACCTCACCTCGGTTCCCATCAACATGGTCTATCCGCCGGGCGACTCCATCTACCTGAGCTTCTTCCTGCAGCCCCAGGGACGCAGCGGCGACACCGAGGTGCAGACGCAGGACAGCCTTGTGCTGGAGCTCTATGCGCCGGACCAGGAGGAGTGGGTCCGATGGTGGAGCACGCCGTATTACGCCCTTGCCTCGTTCCGGCAGGTGATGCTCCCGATAACCGATTTCCGCTTCCTGAAGCCGGATTTCCGGTTCCGTTTCCTGAACTACGGTACGCGGAGCGGCGCCCTTGACCATTGGCATATCGACTACGTCCGCCTGGCCCGCCAACGCGCCCATGATGACACGCTGCTGGTGGACGTGGCCTGGGTGGAGCCCGGATCCACCCTGCTGAACACGTATACCGCCGTCCCATTCACGCACTTCGGCAACTCACCGGCCACTTTCATGGCCAGCTCCGTGGACCTGCTGCAGAAGAACCTGGCGGACGAGGACCGCTTCATCACATGGGAGGCCAGCTCGGGCCCTGAAGGAGCGGCACCGGTGGCCACCTTCGGATCGGGCAGCAACATCATCAACAACGCCGCCACCACCTACACCAGTACGCACGCCATTGCCCCCTTCGTCTACGATCCCGCGCTGGGCGCTGGCGCAGCCTTCTGGCGCAACACCTTCGCCATCGACGTCACCCCGGACATCAACCGGTACAACGACACCATGCGCTTCGTGCAGGAGCTGAGCAATTACTATGCATTGGATGACGGCAGTGCTGAGGCCGGTTATGGCCTGGTGAACGCGTCGGGCGGGGAGGTGGCGGTGCGTTTCGACATGCTGCAGGCCGATTCACTGCGTGCCGTCCGCATCTACTTCGACCCGATCTTCTTCCCCGCCAACCCGGAGAATGCAGGGTTCCTGCTCACCGTATGGTCCTCGCTGTCACCCGAGGTCATCCTTCACCAGAACTTCAGCTTCAGTGATCCTGAATACCGCCCGGATGGGCTCAACAAGTTCGTGGAGTACCCGCTGGACTCCACCATCTGGGTTCCTGCCACGTTCTATGTGGGTTTCGTGCAGACCACAGCCACCTTCATGAATGTTGGCATGGACCGCAACCGCAACAACCAGTCGCGCATCTTCTACAATACCACGGGCGTCTTCACCAACACGGCGCAGGCGGGTTCGCTCATGATCCGCCCGGTGCTCATCGCCGAGGTAGATCCCTTCACCGGCGTGGATGAGGTGCGGGAAGTTCCCCCGGTCCTCTGGCCCAACCCCGCTGTGGATGATGTTATGGTGCATGCCGGCACGCTCATGGCGGGTTCGGTGGAGCTATGGGATGCCACGGGGCGCCTGGTGCTAAACCAGCAGTGGCGTTCTGGTTCCCCGGTGCAGCTGCACCGGGTCGCCCCCGGCACCTATGTGCTGCGTGTGAAGGATGAGCGCGGTGACACCGCGGGCCAGACCCGCCTGATGGTACGCCGCTGATGCTGGGTTCCGGGGAGTTGGAGCAGGAGGGCGGCGAGGAGCAGGAGCTTTACGAGCATCACCGGATCGTATGCGACCCAGGCCAGACGCTGCTGCGACTGGACAAGTTCCTGTTCGACCGGCTGGCCAACACCTCGCGCAACCGCATCCAGGTGGCCGCTCGCGCCGGCAATGTCCGCGTCAACGACCGGCCCGCCAAGCCCAGCCAGAAGGTGAAGCCCGGGCGATGCTTTCGCGCTGATAGTGCCGCCGGTCGCGCCCGCGATCCCGCAAGGCGAAAACATCCCGCTGGAGGTCATTTACGAGGACAAGGACCTGATCGTGATCGACAAGCCCGCGGGGCTGGTGGTGCATCCGGGCCATGGCAACTGGACCGGCCCATTGGTCAACGCGCTGTTGTTCCATTTCGGCGGCCTGCCGGCCGTGCCGGGTGCAGAGATCCCGCGTCCGGGCCTGGTGCATCGCCTGGACAAGGACACCAGCGGTGTCATGGTGGTAGGCAAGAACGAGGAGGCCCTGACCCACCTGGCCCGCCAGTTCTTCGACCGGACGAGCGACCGTCGCTACCTGGCGCTCGTCTGGGGCGACTTCGCCGAGGATAGCGGTGTCATCGACGCCCACATCGGCAGAAGCCCCAAGGACCGCACCGTGCAGTACGTGTTCCCGGAGGGGGAGCAGGGCAAGCCCGCCGTTACGCGCTGGCGTGTGGTGGAGCGCTTCCGATACCTGACCCTTGTGGAGTGCAAGCTGGAAACCGGTCGTACGCACCAGATCC
>CAZUNW010000038.1:0-13719 GCA_964621425.1 uncultured Chryseobacterium sp.
GGGTGGCAATTCTCCAGGCTGTCGCGGCCATAGGTGGCGTAGCGCAGGTGACCCAGCAGCAGTTCGCCGAGGAACGGTACGTTGCCCTTCAGCCAGGCCGCATCATCGGGGTCCGCGCCAGGGGACCGCAGCGCGTCCTCATGCCCCTTCTGGATCCGGGCGAAAATGCGCTGGATCGCCTGTTTCTCCGTGCTGCGCTCACGGTCGATGTAAGGGGTCCCCGGCTGCGGGTCCAGCTTGATGGAGGCCACGCCCGCGCCGTCCTGGCCCCGGTTGTGCTGCTTCTCCATCAGGAGGAACATGCGCTGGAGTCCGTAGAACGGGGTGCCGTAGTGTTCGGCGTAGTGGGCCAGCGGTTTGCGGAGGCGCACAAGGGCGATACCGCACTCGTGCTGGATGGCGTCGCTCATCAGCGTACCGGCCTGGAGGGCGACCGGGCGGCTAAGGTACGGAGCGGCCTCCGCCGCGTCCCTCCCCCAGGCAACCTTCGGCCGCCGCGGGCTGTCACCCCTGTGTAACTTCGGAACGTGCCACGCCCTGTCCGCACCACCGGACCGCTCCATGCCGCACTGGCCGCAGGCCTGTGGCTAACCTGCGCATTCCCGGCCGCCGGTGCCACGACCTTCACCGAGAACCGTGGCCAATGGCCGGCACAGGTGCTGTTCCGCGCACACATCCCCGGGGGCGCGCTGTTCGTGGAACGCGATGCACTCACCTTCGTGCTCACCGCGGGTGGAGCCCGGCACCACCACGGCCACAAAGGGCTCGGAGGCGCAGTGGAGCCCTACCGGGAGCACGCCTACCGCGTGACGTTCGACGGGTCTACCGGGGGCCGGGCCGAGGGGCGGCTTCCGCTGCCGCACCGCGAGAACCACTTCACCGGCAATGACCCCGCCCGCTGGGGCACGGATTGCAGGGTGTTCCAGGAGGCGTGGGTACGGGGCATCCTGCCCGGTATCGACCTGCGTGTGGACGGTGCGCATGGCCTGAAGTACGAACTGGTCGTGGCCCCGGGTACGCCCCCACACAACATCCGCATGCGGTACGAGGGACAGGACGGCCTGGTTCTGAAGGACGGTGACCTGCATGTGCAATTGAGCACGGGCGCGGTGGTGGAAGAGGCGCCGGTGAGCTGGATGCGTGACACCGATGGCATGGACAGCGAGCGGATACCGGTGGGTTCCGCCTATCGTTTACAGGGGAACGTGCTCACCTTCGATGTGGATGGGCCCTGCAACCATACCCTGGTGATCGATCCCACGCTCACCTTCGCGAGCTATTCGGGCAGCACAGCGGACAACTTCGGCTTCACGGCCACCTATGACAACGCCGGCAATCTCTACGGAGGCGGCATCGTGTTCGGCGTGGGCTACCCGGTCACGCTGGGCGCACTGCAACAGGCCAGCGCCGGCGGCACCATCGATGTGGGCATCAGCAAGTGGAACGCCAGCGGAAGCACGCTGCTGTGGAGCACCTACCTGGGCGGCTCGCTCAACGAATCACCGCACAGCCTGGTGGTGAATACCGCCGGGGAGTTGTTCGTGCTTGGAAGCACCGGTTCCAGCAACTTCCCCACCACGCCGGGCTGTTTCGATGCCAGCTTCGGGGGCGGGCCCGCGCTCAACTTCACCATCGGGTACGGTTACAGCCACACGGCCGGAGCGGATGCCTTCGTGGCCCACTTGTCCGCGGGGGGCAATGCCCTGCTGGGCGCCACCTACATCGGCGGGGGCGGGGCGGACGGCCTCAACAACGTGGGGGCGCTGGCCTACAACTACGGCGACTCGTTCCGCGGGGAGATCGCGCTCGACCCCGCCGGGAACCCGGTGGTGGCCACCAGCACGGAAACGCCCGGGCTGCCTGTATCGGCGGGTGCGCCCCAGCCCGGCTTCGGCGGCGGGCAGCAGGACGGCTATGTGCTGCGCCTCAACCCCGGGCTCACCAGCCTGCTGTGGGCCACCTACCTGGGTGGAAGCGGCGATGACAGCGCATTCGGTGTGCAGTTCGACAGCGCGGGCGAGGTCTTCATCACTGGCGGCACCACCAGCAGCGACCTGCCCATGGCCGGGGTGCCCTACGACGGGAGCTACAACGGCGCGGTGGATGGCTTCATCATGCGTTACAACGCCGGGGGCAACGCACTGCTCGGCTCCACCTACGTGGGCACAGGCGCGTTCGACCAGAGCTATTTCGTGCAGCTGGACCCGGCCGATGCGGTCTACGTGGTGGGCCAGAGCCGCGGCAACTACCCGGTGACGCCGGGCAAGTACACCAACCCGGGCAGCAGCCAGTTCATCCACAAGTTCAGCCATGACCTCGGGGCTTCGCTGTGGAGCACCCGCATCGGCAACGGCAGCGGCACCGAGGACATCTCACCATCCGCCTTCCTGGTAAGCGATTGCGGGCAGATCTACTTCTCCGGATGGGGAGGCACGGTGAACAACAACGCTGGACCCAACAGCAGCACCACCCTGGGCCTGCCCACCACGCCCGGCGCCTTCCAAACCAGCACCGATGGCAGCGACTTCCACCTGATGGTGCTCGAGGCGGAGGCCACCGGGCTCAACTATGCCACATTCTTCGGCGGCGCGTCCAGCTTCGAGCACGTGGACGGCGGCACCAGCCGCTTCGACAAGAACGGCAACATGTACCAGGCGGTGTGCGCAGCATGCGGGGGCAACAACGACTTCCCGTCCACACCGGGCGCGTGGAGCAACACCAACAACAGCGGCAACTGCAACCTGGGCGTGTTCAAGTTCGCCCTCTCACAGACGCTGGCGGTGATCGCCATCGATGGGCCGCAGTACGTCTGCTTCCCGGACACGGCACAGTTCCTGAACCTGAGCACCGGCGGCAACACGTACACGTGGACCTTCGGCGATGGCGGCACCAGCAACGCCACGGAACCAGCCCACGTGTACGGCGCACCGGGCACATACACCGTGATGATGGTGCTGGCCGACAGCCTCGGTTGCACGCCTCCGGACACCGCCTACGTCACCATCGAGGTGGTGAGCCCAGTGGACGCGGCGGTGGACAGCGTCCCGCCCGTATGCGCGGGCGGCAGCGTGCAACTGCAGGCCAGCGGCGGCATCACCTACGCCTGGAGCCCGGCCAACGGCCTCAGCGCCACCAACATCCCCGACCCGGTTGCCACGCCGCAGGGCCCCATCACCTACACCGTGGTGGTCAGCGACCAATGTGGTGCGGACACGGTCACCGTGGACATCACCGTGGACAACCCCAGCGGCTTCGCCGGCCCGGACGCGTTGATCTGTGCGGGCGATTCGGTGACCATCAGCGCCAGCGGCGGTGCCAGCTACGCCTGGAGCCCGGCCAACCTGCTGGATGACGCCACCAGCGCCACACCCAGTGCCTTCCCCACCGACAGCACCTGGTTCGTGGTCGACATTGTCACAGCCGATGGGTGCACGGGCATCGACTCGTTGCTCGTGCTGGTGCAACAGGGCCTGCCTGTGCCTGGTGCGGCGGACACCTCCGTATGCCTGGGCGGCAGCATACAACTGCAGGCCGGCGCGGGCGACAGCTACGCCTGGTCACCGGCACCCGGCATCACCGACCTGTCTGTTGCCGATCCGGTGGTGAGCCCCACCACCACCACCGACTACATCGTGGTGGTAGGCAACGCCTGCGGGACCGTGACCGATACCGTGCGGGTGCTGGTGGTCCAGCCGGTGGTGGAGGCGGGACCGGATACGGTGGTTTGCAGTGCGGCGCCCGTGACGCTCCATGCTACCGGCGCAGTGAGCTACACCTGGTCGCCCGCACAGGGCTTGAGCGACCCCACCAGTGCCACGCCCACCGCCATGGTGACCGCGCCCACCGCTTACACCGTGGTGGGCACCGATGCCTTCGGGTGCACGGATACCGCCATGGTGGAGCTCGCCCTGCTGCCCCTTCCCACCGTGGACGCCGGGGACGACGTGGTGGTGGCCTATGGAGGGACCACAACGCTCACCGCCACAGGCGTGGGGGCGATCACCTGGAGTCCCGACCTGTTCGTGGAGGAAGTGAGCGGCGCGCTGCTGACGGTGCGACCCGGGACGAGCACCCTGTACACCGTGCTGCTCACCGATACCAACGGCTGCACGGCCATGGACCAGGTGCTGGTGATCATCGAGGGCTCGCTCTACGTGCCCAACACCTTCACGCCCAACAGCGACGGGATAAATGACACCTTCTTTGCGCAGGGCAGGGAGATCGCGGCGTTCCGGCTGATGGTGTTCAACCGCTGGGGGGAATGCATCTTCGAGACGGAGGATCTCACCGGCAGATGGGATGGCACGTACATGGGCATAGCGTCACCCATCGACACCTATGTGTGGAAGGTGGACTACACGGAACTGAGCGGGGCGGAGCACACCATCCTCGGCCACGTGAACCTGCTGCGCTAACCGCGTATGGCGAAGCGCTGGCGGGGCAGGTCGAGCCACTGCAGGGCCGCTCCGCTCAACAGCAGTTCCTTGCGGGCATCGTCCCACGGCATGCTGCGTATCAATGCGCCCGGCTCCAGCTCGCCGAGCGGAAAGGGATAGTCCGTGCCCATCGCCACCCGGTCGGCGCCCAGGCGGTCCACCACCAGTTCGAGGATGGCCGGGTCATGCACCAATGCATCGATCCAGAAGCGCCCGAGATAGGCCTTGGGCGGCACCTGGTTGTCCACGGCGCAGAGATCGGGGCGCACTTCGAACCCATGCTGGATGCGGCCGAGGGTGGCTGGGAAGGAACCCCCACCATGGGCGAAGGCCACCCGCAGGCGGGGCAGTCGCTCCAGCATGCCGCTGAAGATCATGGACGCGATGGCCAGCGTGGTCTCGGCGGGCATGCCCACCAACCAGGGAAGCCAGTATTTGCCCAAGCGCTCCTTGCCGAGCATGTCCCAGGGGTGCACGAAGACGGCCATGCCCAATGCCTCACAGGCCTGGAAAACCTCGAACAGGCGGGGGTCCCCCAGATTCACACCCTCCACATGGGTGCCGATCTGGATGCCCGACAGGCCGATCGCGCGGCAGCGCTCGAGCTCCCGGATGGCCAGCGCGGTGTCCTGCATGGGCACGGTGCCCAGCCCGACGAACCGGTGCGGCCAGCGGTCCACGATGCCCGCGATGTGGTCGTTCAGGAACACCGAGAGCTCCAGCGCGTCCTGGGGGCGGGCCCAGTAGCTGAACATCACGGGTACGGTACTGAGCACCTGGGCGTGCACGCGGTGCCCGTCGCATTCATCCAGCCGCACCAGCGGATCCCAGCAGTTGGCCTGCACCTCGCGGAAGAACTTGTCGTCCATCATCATCCGGGCGCAGCCGGGTCGATGGTGGTCCAGGTGGATGAAGCCCTTGTATCCGAAGCGCGACCCGAAATCAGGGATGTGCTCCGGCAGGATGTGCGTATGGATGTCGATGGCCAGCAACTCGGCCATCACACAAAGCGTGGGTCGGTGTCCATCACATGGCCGCAGGAGCGGCAGGTGCGCAGGGCCTCGCTTCCATAGAACTCGCGGAAGCGAGGCAGGAAGTCCTTCTCGATGTTGGTGAGCACGAAACGGTACTCATGCAGCAGGGCGTTGCACTTCTCGCAATACCACTGCAGGCCATCTTCCATGGCCCGGTCGGCACGCTTGCACTCGATCACCAGACCCACCGTACCGGCACCGCGCCGCGGCTGGTGCGGAACGTTCGCAGGGAGCAGGAACATCTCACCCTCGCGGATGGGTATTGTCACCGCCCTGCCATCCTCCTGGATCCCCACCTCGATGTCGCCCTCCACCTGGTAGAAGAGCTCCTCGGTCTCGTTGAGGTGGTAGTCCTTGCGGGCATTTGGCCCGCCAACCACCATCACGATGTAGTCGCCCGCTTCCGCGTAGAGGTTCTTGTTGCCAACAGGCGGCTTGAGCAGGTCGCGGTTGTCGGCGATCCACTGCTTGAGGTTGAACGGGCGGCGTACAGGCATGCGGAGGCTTATGGATCCGTCGCAAGTTAGGCCCCGGGCCGCGATGCGGCTCAGTCCTGGGCGCGACGCTCCACTCGGCTGGCCATCAGCAGCAGGGCCCCGTTGGTGCGCTGCATGTCAACCGACCACTCCTGGTCGTCCATGAAGGCCTCCTCGCGCTCATTGTAGCGGATGAAGGCGAAGGGATAATCCAGCTCGTCAGTGCTCACGCCCTTGTACTTGGACTCCGGGAGCAGGCCGATGTCGATAAGCAGGGGCTCGAAGTACACGTCCTCGGTGGCCCCCGGGAAGTGCGTGTCGATCTGCACGCGCTTGGGCACATAGCCCGTGCGGCGGAACTCGAGGCTGAACAGGGCGTTCAGGGGAAGGGAGACACTGTACTTGCCCGACTTCCCGGTGCTGAACTGCTCCACCAGCTCATTGTGGCGGAAGATCACCACTTCACACCCCTCCAGGCGCTCATCACCGGCGGTGATGCGGCCACTGATGGGCACTACGACAGCATCCTCCTGGGCGGACGCATGAAAAGCAGGGAGGCACAGCAGGAAGAGGTAGACGACTGGCAGCAATGCGATGCGCATGGGTCATGTATGGGACCCGTTGTACGGGCATCACCCCGTCTGGGTTCCACATGCTCCTGCGATCGCCCGACCTATCGGCGGGTGAGACGGCGCTGCCAGCTGCCCTGGGGCGAGGCGCAGCGCAGCACGTACCCTCCCGGGGCAAGGCCGGAGAGGTCGAGCACCTGCACATCGCCGGGCAGCAGGGCGCGGCGTTGCGTTTGCACCGTGCGACCCATCAGGTCCATGACGCTCACCAGCACCGTGGCCGGGGGACCGGACCAGCGCAGCGAAACGGCACCGTCCGAAGGCTCGGGGAAGAGCATGAACGGGGCGTCCTGGGCATCGGCGCCCACCGCCGTGCTCAGGCAATCGGTGCCATCCACCGTGACCGTGTATGGACCCACCGCATTGTTGTTCGCATCAAGGAGCACGGGCAGCAGGTAGGTACCGGCGGCCAGCTGGAAGTAGGAGAACACCTGGTTGCCCCCGCAGGCCGTGTCCGTGAAGGTGCTGAAGTAGACAACGGAATCAGCCGGGCAACCGAGCGCGAGCAGGCCCAGGGCATTGGTCCAGGCCGGCACCTGGCCGCAGTAGCTCACCGTGACGTCCATGCAGCTGTCGGTGCTGAACGCGTGCCACACCACCGGAGCCAGGCTGAAAGGGGATCCGCTGACCCAGTCGCCCGTGGCGGTCGCGCCCGTGTTATCGCCGGAGAAGAGCAATGGCGAACCCTCCTCCAGAGGCTCCGCCACCAGCGCGTTGCACGTGTCGTTGGGCGGGGTGTTGATGCCCGGACAGGCCGCGGCGCTCACCTGCAGGGTGTAGGGGCCGACCGCGTTGTTGTTCGCGTCCAACAGCACGGGGATCAGGTAGGTGCCGGGCGACAGCTCGTTGTACACATAGGTGAGGTTGCCATCCCCGCACGCAGAGGGGTCGAAGGCGCTGAAGAACACAAGATCGTCCGCCGGGCAGTTGGTGGCCAGGAAACCGAGCGCATTCGTCCAGAAGGGGTTTATCCCGCAATAACCCACGGTGACGGTTGCACACTCCTGTGTCGTGAAGGAATGCCACACCACAGGGGTGCCGTCCAGCGGACTGCCGGGGGCGAAGTCGTTGGTGGAGGTGGCGTTCGTGTTATCACCGGTCAGGATGAGCGTCCCGCCCACCGCCAGGGTATCGGGTACAGCGTCCGCGCACAGATCGAAATAGGTGGGCGGAGGGGGGGGCGTGCAGGCGGCGGCACTCATCGTGAGCCCGAAGGGACCCGCCGCACCATTGTTCGCATCGAGCAGCACAGGCAACAGGTATGTGCCGGGGGCGAGTTCCTCGTATACGAAGGTGATGTTGCCATCCCCGCAGGTGGTGGTGTCCGCAGTGGTGGCGAACACCAGCGAATCGGCCGGGCAATCCGTGGCCAGGAAACCCAATGCGGCGCCCCAGGCCGGGTTCAGGCCGCAATAGCCCACGGTCACGGTCGCACATTCCTCCGTGGTGAAGGCGTGCCACACCACGGGCGCTCCGGCGAAGGGACTTCCCGGCACAAAGTCGTTGGCGGAGGTGGCGTTCGTATTGTCACCGGTCAGGGTGACGCTCTCGCCAACCGCCAGGATATCCGCCACCGCGGCACTGCACAGGTCGAAGAAGTTCGGCGTCGGGTCGCACGCTGCCGCGCTCACCTCCACCGTATAGGGGCCGATGGCATCATCATTCGCATCCAGCAGGACAGGCAGGTAATAGGTGCCTGCGGGCAGGTCGATGAAGGTGTAGGTGCGGTTGCCGTCCCCGCAGGCCTGGTCATTGTAAGTGGTGAAGAAGGTGAGCGTGGAGCCCGGGCAATCGGACGACAGGAACCCGAGGCTGTTCGTCCAGACCGGATCCTGTCCGCAGTAGGACAGCGTCAGGTCGGTGCACACCGTGGTGGTGAAGGCGTGCCACACAACGGGTGCCGCGAAGTAGGGCGACCCCTGCGGGAAATCACCCGTGGATGTGGCGTTGGTGTTGTTCCCGGTGAAGGTGAGCGCACCACCGGCGGGCAGGACCTGCGGGGTGACGTCCGTGCAACGGTCATTGGCCGGGGGCACCTCGCTGCCACAGGACAGGGCCTGCACATTGATCTGGTAGGGGCCGAATGCGGTACCGGGTGCGGTCCACACCGGGAAGAGGTAGGTGGCGGGCTGCAGGTTGTTGAACCGCATGGTCGGATTGCCGTCCGAGCAGGTGGTGTCGTTGTACACCTGGGTCACCACGACGTTGTTGGTTGTGGGACACAGGGTGGACAGCACGTTCCAGAAGTCGACGAACACCGAGGGGGAGCCGCAGTAGTCGATGATCACGTCCGCGCAGGTGGTGATCGTGAATCCATGCCACACGGCCGGGACGTTCAGGTTGTACAGCAGCGTTCCCGGGGTATAGTCGCCGGGGAAGGTGGCGTTGCTGTTGTCACCGGTCCAGGTGAGGCTGCCCCCCACGGCGAGCGGGTCGGGCACCACCTGGGAACAGCTGTCCACGCCCTGCGCGAGGGCCGGGGTGAGGCTGAAATATGCGGCGGTCGCGAGGAATGCGTTCCTGAAGGCGGTTCGGAGGGTCATAGGGTGAAGTTCGGGAGATCCGGCTTGCGGTGCAAAGATGACGCGCAGGACAACCCATGAGGGGGAGGCTGCTCAGGCGGTTTTCAACATGCACAGGCGCATGGCCCCGGGGCCCGATACCTTTGGAGCAGCAAAAGCAACGCCCCATGGTAAGCACCTCCCTTGAAGGCCAGCGGGCCTTGGTCTGCGGCGGAACACAGGGCATCGGCAGGGCCGTTGCGGTGGCCCTTGCGGGCCAGGGGGCGCATGTCACCGTGCTCGCCCGCCAGGCCGATGCATTGGAACGTACGGTGGCCGCCCTGCCCGGGAACGGGCACCGCGCCCTTCAGGCTGATCTGTCGGCCACCGCGGGCCTTGAGCAGGCGGTTACCGCCGCCCTCGCAGGGGGGGTGTTCACCGTGCTCGTCAACAACGCCGGTGGTCCGCCTCCGGGACCGGCGCACCGGGCCGAGGTGAGCGACTTCGAGCGCGCCATGCGCCTCCACCTGTTCGCGTTCCACAGCCTGGTCAAGCTGGTGCTGCCCGGCATGCGCACCGCCGGGCACGGCCGCATCATCAACATCATCAGCACCAGCGTGAAGCAGCCGCTGCCCGACCTGGGCGTGAGCAATACGGTGCGCGCCGCCGTGGCCAACTGGGCCAAGACCCTCGCCAACGAGCTCGGCCCGTTGAACATCACCGTGAACAACGTGCTGCCGGGCGCCACAGCCACCGAACGGCTTGAAGCGATCATCCGGGCCAAGGCCGAACGGACGGGGCTGAGCGAGGAGGACGTGGCCGCGCACATGCGCGCGGAGGTGCCCCTGCGCCGGTTCGCGCAGCCCGAGGAGGTGGCCGCCGCGGTGGCCTTCCTGGCCGGGCCCGGTGGGTCCTACATCTCGGGCATCAACCTGCCCGTGGACGGCGGCCGCACCGCCAGCTTGTGATCAGGGCGCATCCGGGGCGACCAGCCGGAAGCCCTGCCCATGGATGTTGATGATCTCCACCGCCGGGTCGTCGCGCAGGTGCTTCCGCAGCTTGGTGATGTACACGTCCATGCTGCGGCTGTTGAAGTAGTTGTCATCGCCCCAGACCTCGCGCAGCGCAGCACCCCGCTCCAGCAGCCCGTGGCGATGCATGCAAAGCAGGCGCAGCAGTCCTGACTCCTTGGTGGTGAGCCGGCGCTCCTGCCCGTCGCGCCGCAGCAATTGCTTGCGCACATCGAACTCGTAGCTGCCGATCACATGGCGCTGAGGCTCCTCGGCGCCCGTGAACAGACCTGCGCTGCGCCGCAGCACGGCCTGGACGCGGAGCACAAGCTCCTCCATGCTGAAGGGCTTCGTGAGGTAGTCGTCCGCACCGGCCAGGAAACCCTGCACCGTGTCCTGCTTCATGCTCTTGGCCGTAAGGAAGATGATGGGCACCCGTGCATCCGTGTGGCGCACCTCGCGGGCCAGTGTGAAGCCGTCCTTCACCGGCATCATCACGTCCAGCAGCAGCAGGTCGTGGCCGCCGGCCGCATGAGCCTTGAGACCTGCCTCTCCATCGGCGCAGAGCTGCACATCGAAGCCCTTCACGCGCAGGTACTCCGCGAGCAGCAGGCCGAGGTTGGGGTCATCCTCGACCACCAGCAGCTTGGGCTTCCGGTCCATGTTCGAAGGGGAGTGTGAAGGTGAAGGTGCTGCCCTGGCCGGGCTCACTGCTGACGGAGATGCGGCCACCATGGCGCTGCACCACCGCACGCACATAGCTGAGGCCAAGGCCGAAACCCTTTACGTTGTGGATATTGCCGGTCGGCACGCGGTAGAGCTTCTCAAAGATGCGCCGCTGCTCGCCCCGGGCGATGCCGATGCCATTGTCCTGCACCGCCACGGAGATGCCTTGGTGGTCGCTGGTGGTGCTCACGCGGACGCGTGGCTCCCGCGCCGCATACTTGATGGCGTTGTCGATGAGGTTCTGCAGCACGTTCGTCAGGTGGATGCGGTCACCCTGCAGGCGATGGAGCTCGGCGCCAAGCGCCAGATCGATGCGGCCTCCGCGGCGTTCGGCCTGCATCCGCATGTTCCGCGCCACGTCCTCCACCAGCGCATGGAGGTCGAGGTCAACGGGCCGCAGGCGCATCTGACCGCTTTCCTGCACGGCCGACTGCAGGACGTTCTCCACGAGCACGCCAAGCCGCTTGTTCTCCTCGCGGATCATGTGCACGAAGGAGCGCGTCTGCTGCTCGCTGTGGGGCATGGAGGGGTCGGTGAGCGCCTCGCAGGCCAGCGCGATGGTGCTGATGGGTGTCTTGAGCTCGTGGGTGAGGTTGTTCACCAGGTCGTTCTTGATGTCGCTGATGCGCTTCTGGCGATGCACGGTGCGCAGGGTGATCACGAAGAGCGCCATGATGATCAGGACGAAGGCCGCCGAGACGAGCAGCATGGGCAGGATCGCCTCGCGCACCATGCGCTGCTGGCCGGGCACCAGCGCATGCAGGCGCAGAACCGCGCCCTGTGGATCGTTGCGGAAAAGGGGGGCCATGTGCGGGGAGGCCAGCAGCGCCGCCGTGTCAGCACCTTGCGAGGCCATCAGCACGTGTCCCCGGCCGTCCACCACGGCATGGTGAACGGGACCGGGAATGCCGCGCAGGCGCATCTCCTCGGCCACGAGCGAATCGAGCACGGCACCGGGCACACGCTCCTCCAGGGGCCTGTCGCTTCCCGGCGCGAGCAGTCCGCGAAGCACATCGGCCACCTGCGCCTCTCCGCCCACCGGATTGCCCACCATGGCCAGTGTATCGGGCGCACGGAGCCGGTCGAGCCCACCGTGGCCGCGCAGCCGTTCCATGGCCTCATTCCGCTCAAGGCGCTCCCCAACCGCCACCAGGGCATTGTCAACGCCCCGGCCCAGCTGCACGTCCTTCAGGTCCATCGATTCGCCGATCCAGCGCACCTGGATGGCCACCAGGCCCACCAGCGCCAGCGTGATGGCCACCGTGAGCACGGGGATCGACCACTTGTTCATGCTCCGAAACTACCCGTGACGGTGGCGCCTCCGCGAGCGACTTAACGTTCTTTAACGGCGCGCAGCGATCGCCACGTGCCTCCCACGGGCGGCACTGGCCCTGTACCTTGCCGGACCAACCATGGAAACGATCCTCAACCACATCGGAGGCCGCTCCGTGCCCGCCCTCGGCGGTGCCGTTCTGCCCGTGCACGAACCTGCCACCGGCCGGGTGTTCGCGATGGCGCCGGACAGCGATGCGCGGGATGTGGACGAAGCCGTGGCCGCGGCCCAGGCGGCACTGCCCGGTTGGTGGGCCCTCGGCCGCGAAGGACGCAGCGACGCCCTGTTGCGCATCGCAGCGCATGTGGAGCGCGACCTGGAGCGCTTCGCCCTGGCCGAGTCCCGGGACAATGGCAAGCCCGTGCACCTGGCGCGAGAGGTGGACATCCCGCGCGCCGTGGCCAACCTGCGGTTCTTCGCCACCGCCATACTGCACCAGCAGAGCGAGGCGCACCTGATGGACCAGGTGGCGCTCAACTACACGGACCGCCAACCCGTGGGCGTGGCGGGTTGCATCAGCCCGTGGAACCTTCCCCTCTACCTGCTCACGTGGAAGATCGCACCGGCACTGGCCGCCGGATGTACCGTGGTGGCCAAGCCCTCTGAGGTGACGCCGTACACCGCGCACCTGCTCGCGGAGGCCTGCGCGGCCACAGGGCTTCCCGCCGGTGTGCTCAACATCGTGCACGGGCTCGGCACCAAGGTGGGTGCGGCCATCAGTGTGCATCCAGGCATTCCCGCGATCTCCTTCACGGGTGGCACGCGCACCGGAGCCGAGATAGCCCGCACCGCTGCGCCACTGTTCAAGAAGCTCAGCCTAGAGCTCGGCGGCAAGAACCCCGTGGTCATCTTCGATGACTGCGACCTCGAGGCGGCGCTGCGCACCACCGTGCAGTCGTCGTTCCGCAACCAGGGGCAGATCTGCCTCTGCGGTTCGCGCATCCTGGTACAAAGCGGCATTCTTGAACGCTTCAGGGAAGCCTTCGTGGAACGCACCCGGGCGCTCAGGGTGGGCGATCCCGCCGATGCCACCAGCGACCTTGGCGCACTGGTCAGCGAACAGCACCTGGCCAAGGTGCTGGGCCATGTGGAACTGGCCCGTACCGAGGGCGGGAACGTGCTGTGCGGAGGTGAGCGCGTGGAGCTGCCGGGCGAACTGGCCGGGGGCTGGTACATGCGCCCCACCGTGATCGAGGGATTGGGCCCCCGGTGCCGCACCAACCAGGAGGAGATCTTCGGACCGGTGGTGACCCTGCAATCGTTCAGCACGGAGGAGGAGGCGCTGCAGCTGGCCAACGCGACACCCTACGGCCTGGCCGGGGTGGTATGGACGCGTGACCTGCAACGTGCGCACCGCATGGCACGCGGCATCCAGGCCGGGATCGTGTGGGTGAACTGCTGGATGGTGCGCGATCTGCGCACGCCATTCGGTGGCGTCAAGCAGAGCGGTGTTGGCCGCGAAGGCGGATGGGAGGCACTGCGCTTCTTCACCGAGTCGAAGAACGTGTGCGTCCGCTATTGACGGGCGCGCACTAACGCGCGCGCTCCTTCATCCCGTTGGTGAAGAACCAGCC
>CAZUNW010000039.1:0-13703 GCA_964621425.1 uncultured Chryseobacterium sp.
GGGTATCATCAAGAAGAGCGGAAGCTGGTTCGCGTACTTGGACAACAAACTGGGTCAAGGTCGAGATGCCGTGCGGCAGCTGCTGGAGGACAATCCGGAGCTGTGCGAGGAGCTGGAGAAGAAGATCAAGGACGGTCTAAGGGAGTCCGCTCCCCAGCACGCCTGAGCTGCCACCGGCGCGACCCTACCTTAGCGGCCCCTTCTCCCGAAGGGGCCGCTTCGTTCCCATGCCCCGCACTCGCCGCACCGCGCTAACCCTGCTTCCGCTGCTGGCGCTGGCCTGCACACCTCCTGCGCCGACCGCGGTGGACGACCCGTCCATTCCGGATGATGGCCTCCGGGAGCAGCTCGTGGCCTTGGAAAAGCGGATCGTGGCCGACCCCGGCAACGGGGCGCTGTATGCCGAACGCGCCCGACTTTTCGTGGGGGCGGACAGCCTGCGGCAGGCGTTCAGCGATTGGCAGCGTGCCATCGCCGCGGACAGCACCAATGCTGGCTACCGCATCGAGCTGGGCGACCTCTATTACCGCGAAACCATGGTGGACCGGGCGCGCGCCCAGTTCGAACGGGCCATTGCACTGGCCCCCGAAATGCCGGAGGCCCGCCTGAAGCTGGCCGAGATCGAGCTGGTGCTGCGCCACTACCGCGAGGCGATGGCCCTGGTGAACGAGGCGCTCCGCATGGCCCCCGACCAGGCCAAGGGCTACTACCTCAAGGGCTGGATCTACAAGGAGGTGGGTGACACGGCCCTGGCCATCTCCAGCCTCCGTACAGCCGTGGAGCAGGACCCGTCCCACTACAGCGCCTTCATCCAACTGGGGCTGCTTCATGCGGCGAAGCACGATCCGCTGGCTGCCCAGTACTACCGTTCGGCACTGGCCCTGCGCCCCAATAGCGTGGAGGCGCTCTACGACCTGGGTATGTACCACCAAGAGCATGGGCAGGACAGCCTGGCCATGGCCACCTATGCGCGCATCGCAGAAGTGGACAGCCTGAACGCACTGGCACCCTACAACACGGGATACATCCACCTGGAGCTCCGCGGCGACCCCCGCGCGGCCATCCCGTGGTTCACCAGGGCCACGGACCTCAATACGAACTACTACCAGGCTTGGTACAACCGGGGGGTGGCCTACGAACGCCTGCGCCGGCTGGACAGTGCGGCGGCCGACTACCAGGTGGCCCTCCTTATACGGCCCGATTACGACCTGGCGGCCGAGGCGCTCCAGCGCGTGCACTCCGCCGGCGCCTATGTGAAGGCCTTCGAACGGGATAAGGGACGCTGAGCCTACGGGATGAACTCGTAGCAGCCCAGGTCAGGCGGAAAACCCCGGGGCTGCCCGTCCAGGTCCGTGAGCGCCTCGATCGTGCTGTTGATACCCCGGTCGATGCAGGGCGAGGAGGCGCCCAAATGGAAGTCGCCATCGCCCGCGTTCACGAACGCTGGGTTCAGGTTGCGGATGATCGAGGACTGGTCCGGGAAGTGCACCGCATCGGCGGTGGATCGGTCCGTACGGAACAGGAAGTTCGAGAAGGTGTAGTCCGCTGCGCTGCCCGTTGCCAGTTCCACCAGGAACTCGTTGGTGTGCGATCCATAGATGATGCCGTTCTGGAACACGCTGCCGGTGATGTCACGCACCTGCACCACCCCGTCGATCCCCTGGTAGGTGTTGGTGAGCACGAAAGCTGGGTCGTTCCGCACGTCGAAAGGCCAGTAGTTGGCCACCGTGGTGTGGTTGAAGAAGTACTCGCCGCCACCGGTAAGTGCCATGCAGTACTGCCCGGCATCGGCCACCAGCAGGTTGTTGCTTGTGATGCGGTAGTTGCGGCTCAGGATGCCGGCGGCCGAACAATTGTACACACTCACGTTGTTCAGCACGAGCCGGGCAGCACTGGTGGCAGCAAGGGGGTCTAGCGGGAAGGTCTCGCACTGGATGCCGATCAGGGCGTTGCGTACCTGCACGTGCTCCAGCACGTTATCCTGGTTGGCCGCCCCCTCGTTGATCCAGATGCGGTCCCATTGGCCGGGCAGGTCCTGGTATGCGGGCTCCAGGCGGTCGCCCTGGAATGTGATGGGCTGGTCCACCAGTCCCTGGGCGGTGATGCGGCCGTACTTGTACACCCACAGGCCGCCGCCGCCGTGCACATAGATCCGTGCGCCGGGCTCGATCACCAGGGCATTGCAACTGTCCACCACGGCATAGCCCAGGATCAGGATGGGTTTCTCGGCGGTCCATGTCACCGTCTGCCCGCAGATCTGCACACCGTTCTGGTCGAAACCGCCCGCGATGTAGCTGAAGGGGGGGAAGCCTGGCACGGACTGGTCGGGGCGGTAGACCACGGCGTCCTGTCCCCACACCTGCAGCAGCACGGATTGCTCCACCCCGTTGGTATTGAAGCGTACGAGGTCCTCCACCAGGAAGGGGGTGTTCACCCCGCCGGCCCCGGGAAGCACCTCCACGAAGATGTAGATGCTGTCCCCGCCCAGGATCTCCACGTCCTCGAACGCTTCGCCGCTAAGGCCGTCCACGTTGATGCGGAAGGGGGAGGGCGCCCCGCCTGCCAGCGCGACGTCGACCTGCACGGCATTGGCATCCGGGTTGCGTACGGTGAACCGCTTGGTGACCGAGGTGGTGAGGGTGGTGAACACGGTGTCGAACAGCACCGTATCCCGGCTGAAGTCGAGCGTGACCGGGTCGTTCGTGACGCGCAGGTCCTTGCGGCAGCCGGCGAGCACGAGGGCCGCGGCCAGCAGGAGGGGGAGGAGGCGTCCGGGCATGGGATGCAAAGATGGCCCGTCCTCGCTTACGCGGCGCGGTCGCCGATCATTGCCCGACACGCTATTTGGAGGGGAGCCCGATCCGACTTACTTTTGCACCCCCGCAGCACGAAGCAGCGGGCCCGAACAGCAGAGCCATGAAGGAAGGCATCCACCCCGAGAACTACCGCGTCGTGGTGTTCAAGGACATGTCCAATGAGTACATGTTCCTGAGCCGCAGTTGCACCGCCACCAAGGAGACCATCAAGTGGGAGGACGGCAACGAGTACCCCCTCGTCAAGCTCGACATCAGCCACACCTCGCACCCCTTCTACACCGGCAAGATGATGCTGGTGGATACGGCCGGACGCGTGGACAAGTTCAATAAGCGCTACGCCCGCCACAGCAAGGACGGCAAGTAGCCATCATCCCAATGTGCACGAAAGCCCCCGGCCACGGGGGCTTTTCATTTCCATCGCCGGGGCTCAGTTCCCCGCCACGTCGAGCGGCTCCCCGGCGCGGATCTGCTGGTAGGCCTGGGCCACGCGTCGCTTGCGGATCTCGTCCTCCCGCGCATCGGTGATCCATTCCACATAGGCGCGCTGTTGGGCCACCTTCATCTTCTCCCAGCAGGCCCACGCCTCCTCGTCCTTCCGGAGCACCGCGTCCAACTCCTCGGGCACTTCCGGGCGCCGGCGGCCACTGTGCGGTGACGCAGCGGTTTCCGTGGCGCCAGCGATGTTCAGCTTCACGGCCTGCTTGACCAGGTCCAGGATGGCCTTTTCGTCCAGGGCGTCACCCTCCGTGATGCGCACCTTGCGCAGGCCCTTCGCATCGGTCCGCCCCGCCTTCGCGAACAACTTGTGGGTGTCCTTCAGCTGCGCGCCCCTGTGGAACCATACGCACACGGCGTCCTTCAGGGCAGTGGTGCCGATCAGCAGGCCATCGTGGTCGTAGTGGGGCATGTTCCATCGCCATGCCTCCTCGATGGTCTCGTCCACCGAGTGGATGAGTTGGCGAAGCCGCACCAGGGTGCGTCGCTGCCACTCGGGTTGTTCGGCGATGTAGAGGTTGATCTGTTCCTGGGGAAGCATGGCAGGAGGGATGTTCGTGGACCGGGGTCAGCGCTTGGTCTCCTGTTCGAATTGCACGGAAAGTGGGAAGGACCGCTCTCCCTGCAGCTTGAAGGCTGCGAGCATCACGGTCTCGTTGGCGGATGCCTGCCAGCGGCGTTCGGAGAGCACGATGGCCACGTCCGAGCCTCCGTTCACAACGGAGCGGGCCTTGGAGGTGCCGTCCGGCTTGAATTCGAGCAGGAGGGCCTCTCCGCCGCCGTCCAGCAGGGGAACGGGTTCCCCGTTCTTGCGCAGTTCCTCGTTGCGCAGGTCGTCGTTCATGAGCACATACAGCTGGTCGGACTGGACGAAGGCCACGGGGGATCCTCGTCCGGCCTTGTCCACGCTCACCGAGCGGTCCAGGACCTTGTACCAGACCGGCTCGCCCGCAGGACCCACGCGGCAGGCATGCAGATCGCGCGTGAGGTGGGTGTGGCGCGTCACCGCTTCACCACGCAGGTTCTTGCCTTGGGTGGTGCGCACGCCGCGCTCGTTGGCAAGCAGCAGCATGCCGCCATCGCTGAACAACTGCAGGTCCTCGGCCATCATCGCCAGCTCGTCCTGCGGTTCGCCCTTCTTCGGTTTGGCGAGGTCCTTGGCCAGTGGCTGCTGGCTGAAGGGGCCGAAGGCCAACTCCTTGCGGTCCATGGTCGTGAAGAACATGCCGCCGGAGCCAACCGTCTTCGCCGGGGTCTCCCCGAAGATGCCGGCCAGGGCGATGCGGCCGTCCTTCCGCAGGGCCATGCGCACGTCCTGGGCATAAGGCGCGCCCGGCAGGTCGATCATGGCCTGGCGCTGACCGGTGCTGTCCATGCGCACCACGGCCCAGGCATGGCCAGGGGCGCCTTCCTCCTTGGGAGGGGCCGCCCAGACCCATTTCACCAGGTGCCAGACCACCCCGTCGGCGTCCAGCACGCTGGCTGCCACCTGGGCGTCCCGTGCGCCCGGCTCCAAGGCCAGCGACCGTGCCCAGTGCAGGCTCATGTCCTTGCGGAAGACCGCGGTGAACCAAGGGGCACCCTCGCTTTGGGTGGTGCGCGGGTCCATGCTTAGCATGAAGCGGGTGGTATCCGTTCCCGGGGTATGCACGAGGCCCAAGGCTGCTCCAGCCGTGAACCAGGCGGCAGGCCGTCCCAAGCGGTCAAACGGCAGGAAGGCCAGCTCTTGGGCCCCCTTCACGCCCACCAGGCTGCGCGGGCTCATTTCCTGGTGGACCAATTGCACACCGCCCCGCTCTAAGTCCACCTTGCTTCCGTAGAGCCACACCTTGCGCTGGTGGCGGCCGATGGTCTCCACGGCGACGGGGGTCTCCCCATAGATCAATTTTGGGGCGGCCTGCTTGATCGGGGCCATTGTGGCGCGGTCCAGGACCAGCAGGTCCCATGGCATGCCTGCCTGGGGCCTGCCGCCCAGCACGGCGGCATCGGCAGGCACACGCAGGGCCACGAACGCGCCCTCATCGCCCTTCACCACCGTGCAGAGGGTGCTGCCCTCCTCAAGCTGGTGGTCCACGGAGGCCTTCACCTTGACCCGCACCTTGGCGGTCTGGGCGGTCGCGGACAAGGTGGCGATCAAGGCGAGGACAACGGTGCTGCGGCGCATGGTCCGGGTGGGAAAAGGAGGACGAAAGTAGTTCAGGCCCGCTCGAGGATCATGGCATAGCCCTGTCCTACGCCGATGCACATGGTGCAGAGGGCGTAGCGTCCACCGCATCGCTGGAGCTGCAGCGCTGCGGTCTGCACCAGCCGTGCACCGCTCATGCCCAGCGGATGGCCGAGCGCGATGGCGCCTCCGTTGGGGTTTATGCGGACATCGTCATCGGCGAGGCCCAGGCTGCGTGTGCAGCTCAACACCTGGGCGGCGAAGGCCTCGTTCACCTCGATCACCGACAGGTCCTCCAGGGTTAGCCCGGCACGTTGAAGGGCCAGCCGGCTGGCACCCACTGGGCCGATGCCCATGATGCGGGGCTCCACGCCCACCACCGCGCCGGTCACGATGCGCGCCAGCGGGCGCAGGTTGTGGCGCTGCATGCCCTGTTCGCTGGCGATCAGGAGGGCTGCGGCGCCGTCGTTGAGGCCGCTGCTGTTGCCCGCCGTCACGCTGCCATCCTTCCGGAAGGCCGGACGCAGAGCTGCCAGAGCCTCCAGGGTGGTCCCGGGACGCATGAACTCGTCGTGCTCCACCAGCTGCGGCCCGCCCTTGCGCTGCGGCACGGGGACGGGTGCGATCTCCGCCGCGAGGTGGCCGGCGGCTTGGGCGGCGGCGGCCTTCTGCTGGCTCCATAAGGCGAAGCGGTCCTGGTCCGCGCGAGCGATGGCGTGCTGCTCCACCAGGTTCTCCGCGGTCTCGCCCATGGCGTCCACCCCGTAGCGTTCCTTCATCAGGGGGTTCACGAAGCGCCATCCGAAGCTGCTGTCGAAGAGCTGGGCATCGCGGCCGAAGGGGGTGCTGGTCTTACCCATCACCCAGGGCCCGCGCGTCATGTGCTCCACGCCCCCGGCGATGAAAAGGTCACCCTGCGCGGATGCGATGGCGCGCGTGGCCTGGTTCACAGCGCTCATGCCGCTCGCGCACAAGCGGTTCACGGTCTCGCCAGGTACGGTGACGGGCATCCCCGCCAGCAGCAGCGCCATGCGGGCCACGTTGCGGTTGTCCTCGCCGGCTTGGTGGGCGCAGCCCAGCGCCGCGTCGTCCACGGCAGCGGGGTCAAGTCCGGGATGCCGCTGCAGCAGGGCGCGGATGGCGTGTGCGGCCAGGTCGTCTGCGCGCACCGGTGCCAGTGCGCCGGCGAATGATCCGATCGGGGTGCGGACGGCGTCGATGAGGTAGGCGTTGGCGGCCATGGTGTTCGTAAGGGATGCGAAGATGCGTCACGCGGACGGAAGGGCCGCGCCGCTACCTTTCGGGCATGGACCCCGGTACCCTGGCCCGGCGCGTGGTGGAGCGCATGTACGCGAACGACCCCTTCAGCATCTGGCTCGGCATCGAGCGGGTGAATGTGGCCCCGGGTTCGTGTGTGCTGCGGCTGACGGTGCGGCACGACATGCTGAACGGCTTCGCCATCGCGCACGGCGGCATCTCCTACAGCCTGGCCGACAGTGCGCTTGCCTTCGCAGCCAATTCGCACGGCGTGCAGGCGGTCAGCGTGGAGACGGGCATCACCCACACCCGTCCCGTGCGGGAGGGCGACGTGCTAACCGCCACGGCGCGCGAGCTCAACCGGTCCACCCGCTTCGCCACCTATGAGGTGACGGTCTGCGACCAGGAGGAGCGAACCGTGGCGCTCTTCAAGGGTACGGTGTTCCGTACCGGCGAGGCGTGGGAGGTGGGCTCATCGGGTGCGTGACCCGAGCGGAGGGGAGATACCGGTGACGTCCAGCACGCTGGTGGGGGTGCACGCGTACACCCGATGCAACCGCCCCGGCCTCATCCTCAGCAGGCCCTGACGCAGGCCGAAAGGGGGCAGCACGGTGGCTGAAGGACCCACAATGAAGCAGGGCAGCAGGATGCGCTGGTGGCCGGCGCCGTGAAGCATGATGCCGGGATGCAGGTGCCCGCCTATGCGATGCAGACCCTCGGGAGGTTCATCGGCCAGAGGGTCATGGCAGAGCAGCAGGCCGTCCATCCGCAGCTCGGGCTCCTGGACCTCCAGTCCGGCATCGGCATAGCGCGACACGCTCAGCCGGTCGTGGTTCCCCGGCACCAGCAGCATGCGCTCGGTGCGCGAGCGGCGCCAGTCGGCGAACACTTGCCAACTCGAGTTCAGGTCGCTGTGGAACAGGTCGCCCAGGATGACCAGCTCCGCGGGGCGGAACAGGTCGAGCACGCCGGCAAGCCGCTCCAGGGTGGCGCGGTCGTTGCCCTCCGGAAGTGGCAACCCTCCCTTGCGCAGGTGCGCGGCCTTGCCCAGGTGCAGGTCGGCCACGAGCAACCGCCCGTGCGCCGGGGCGAACAGGGCACCATGCGGATGCAGGGTGAACCGGTCACTCGTGCGGTGTATCCCCACATCAAGCGGAAGCATGCCCTGCCAAGTTAGCCATGGAGCGTGGGCGCCGGATGGGCCGGTGGCCGGGACCGTGGGTCAGCGCACTTCCACTTCGCTGATGGCCAGGTCATCCGGCCATCTGTAAGACCTGGTCTGACTCGTAAGCGGTGACCATCAATGGCTTAATTTCGTGGGATGCAAGGAAAGACCAGCTCTATGATCCGGGCTATCACATGCGCTGCCGCGTGGCTGATGGTTGTCTGCATCAGTTCCGCTGCCGTTGATTCCCTGTCGGTAGAGCAGGAGGTAGCCTATGCAACTAACTCGTTCATGTGTGCTCTAAGCAGGAATGTTAGTGCACCTGGAACGAAAGAGGTGTGTGTAATGGGCCCAAAACGACGTGCGAGCTATTTGAGCGAACTTTTAGTCCGTTTTAGTATGGCACCATCTGATAGCTTATATCTAAGGGATGTGCAATTTCTTATGTCTATCGAAAGCAAATTAGATAATCTGAAGCCAGGAATAGAATCACCCGAATCTTATAAAAAACGTCGCAACGCTATTTTGCAATCCATTATTAATTTTATTATTGATAGCCCTTCATTTCGCGCACTGCCTGGAAAAAGTCGCTCTGAAAGGCTTGATTACTATATTTCCGCTTCTGGTCTTAATGAGTTGTCTATACCTTATAAAGATTCAATATCTGTAAAAAAAATTCCTCATTCTAAATCTATTGATACGAATTTGATTAAAGAGAATATTAATACAAATACAAATACAATACCCCCATCAACTATAGTTAAAAAATCAAATGGAATAAAGTCCTGGTTTAATTTGGGGCTTATATTCATATTCTTAGTTTCATTAATCCTTTGGTTATGGAAGATGTTTCGCTCAATGAATCAATCACCGACCTTCTCCGACAAGCCTTTGGAGCATGACCAACTTGATTTAGAGGTGATAAAGGGAAAGCCACGGATCGCCCGCTCTGTATTCCCACCTGAACGGGACGCGCATCCGGGCAACCCTAGCACTTGATGACGGACCCCACCCCAGCACGGTCGCGCTAGCGGAGCACCTCCGCACCCTCGGCATCCGCTCGAGCTTCTTCATTGTGGGCTCGCAATGCGAGCATCCCGGGCTGCAAGAGGTCCTGGACAGCGTTGCGGCGGATCCGCTGTTCCGCCTGTACAACCACAGCTACAGCCACGCCATCACGGGCGGCAGGAGCGCTGCCTACTACAGCGACCCCGAGCACGTATGGGCGGACATCGATCGCAACAAGGCCGTTATCGGCGCCGGTGGTAACATCACCCGGCTGCCCGGCAAGAACACGTGGCGTACGACCGACCGCATCCGAACCAGCCGGTTCGTGGACCCATTGGTGGCGCTGATGGAGCGGCGTGGCATCGATGAGCGGCTGGTCGGGTGGGACGTGTCGTGGGGCGATGTGAAGAACACGGGCCTTGGCGCCGTGGATTCCCTGCTCGCAAAAACGCTCAAGGCAGCGGCACACCGCACACGCAACGGCCATGTGGTGGTCCTCTGCCATGATTACCAGTTCCGCAGGCCGGCCGCCCTGGAGCAGCTGACCCACTACATCAACGGCCTGAAGCAGCAGGGCAACGCGCGCTTTGCCTGGGTGGATGAGCTCCCTGGGCTCTGAGGTTGTGACTGCATACCGGGAACTTTGCTATCCTTAAGGTACAACATGACCACAATGCACCACCGCAACGCACCTGTCTGGTTAAGCGCTCTGGCCCTTGCCCTTTTCATGGTCCTCGCTGCGGGCAGCGATGAGGATGCGGCCGGCGGTGCGACGAACGATGCTGCCGGGGACGCAACGACCTCGGGGAAGGAGGCCATCCTGGAGCACATCGGCACGGGGAGCGGCCATATCTACGAGTCCATCGATGTGGCCGCCTCCACCTACACCACACTGGCCTTTGATGCCGATGCCTTCCGGGTCGCCGCGTACATGATGGCAGGCGGCCGCGACGAGCTAACCCCCGTGATGGAGCTTGACGGCACCTGGGAGGTGGCCGGTGAGGGACGACTGACCGGTCGCTACAATGCGAATGGCGTGGAGGTGAGCTGGACGCTTTCCGATGATCACACGACGCTCACGAACGACATGGGGGGCAGGTTCACGCGTGTTTCGCAGGATGCCTCTCCTGTGACTGATGAAGCGCCAGAGGAGGTGCGTGAGGAGGCTCCCGCGCCCGGCGAGCCCGTGTTCGGTACCTACGCCTATGAGGACGGATCGGTGGCGTTGGAGTTCACGGTGATGGGTGACAGCTGGACGAGCAGCCTGTTGATCAAGACCGGCATGGAGGCCTATGGCGCAGGTGGTGAACCATCCTACGACAACGGCCGGGCAGTCGGCAGCGACCTCTATGATGCCTCGGGCAACTTCGTGATCGGTCGTGTGGAGGGTGATCGCCTGATCACCAACCTGGGGGAGCAGCGTGTGGTGTTGCGCAGGCAGTGAGGCGCGTGGCATCCCTGGTGACCGGTGTCTTGCTGCCGGTCGGTGCCGGTGGGCTGGTGTACCTGCTCCTTCGGAGCCGATCGCTCGTGATGTTCCGCTGGGCGGATGCATTGGGCGTGGGGGATGGGCTCGATGCCGTGCGCAACCACACACGGTCGCTTGCCGTGCGGGTGCCCGATGTCCTGTTGTACAGCCTGCCCGACGGCCTTTGGGCCTTCGCCTACGCCCGCCTCTGCATGTGGCTCTGGAACGACCGTCCATTGCGGCCGGCCATCGCCTGGGCGCTGGCGCTGCCCGCGGTCGCCCTGGTATCGGAACTGGGCCAGGCCGCGGGGTGGGTGCCCGGCACCTTTGATGGATGGGACCTGCTGTGCTACGGCGCTGGTGGCGCTGCGCCCGTCCTGTGGTGCGTCCATACGAACGAAGGACGTTGAAGCCGAACGGGAACGCCCGGCCTGTCGCCGTCACAGCGCGTATCCGTCCCACGGCTATTTTCGATCCGCAAGCTACCCGCACGCTGCGCGCCCCGCTCCGCATGAAGCCATACATCCCCTGCTGCCGTTGGATCCTGATCATGGGTCTGTTCGCCGCCACACTGCCCACCCTGGTCGCCCAGAACCAGCCCAACGGACAGCTCGACGACCTCTTCGAGCTCGCCACCCCCATGCCGATGGACTTCGTCATGCCGGACAGCACGCGGCTGCGTTCGGACATCTACCTGCCCATCACGCGGGACAGCCTGGTGGTGCCCGTGAGCATCGGGGTGCCGCCCTTCCTGCAGGGGGTGTTCGGCGCCGCCAGCATCGATTACCAGTTCGAGGTGATCCCCCGCAACCTGCAGTTCCTGGTCTACGACAGCATCTACGACTGCAGCGCAGGCCAGCTGGTGCGCAACCCGAATCCCTACCAGCTGCCCCTGGTGCTTTCGCGCACACCCTACTTCAAGGGCAATGGCAGCAGCGTGGAAGGCGCGGTGTTCGCGCTGCTGGGCTACGCGTTCGCCTACCAGGACATGCGCGGTCGCTACACCTCGGACGGTGTCTACCTGCCGCTGGTGACCGATTCATGGAACAAGAACGCGGTGCATCCGGGCCATGTGCACGCGCTGGATGCCCTGGACCCCTCCGATCCGCGCAGCAGCAACCGCAACGAGGACGGTTACAACAGTGTGGAGTACGTCAGGAACCACCTGAAGCGCTGGTACGACCTGGACGGCAACGGCATCCCCGAGACCGAGGGCCTGCTCTACAACGGCCGCATCGCCATGTTCGGCGCTTCGGCGCTGGGATACAACCAGTACCAGGCGGCGGCCGCGCACCGCATCAACAGCAACGAGCCCGGCCTGAAGGCGCTCTTCGCCATCGTGGCACCCATGGAGTTCTACAAAAGCACCGCCTTCCAGAACGGGGTGCTCCGGCATGGGCTGGTGACCGGCTGGCTGCGCGGGCAGATCTACAGCGGTACCGATGACGGGCTGAACGGCATCGATAACGACCCCGGCAATGCGCTGCACAGCTCCAACGACTGGGACCTGCCCAAGACGCTCGACCTCAACGGGGGGACGCGCACCTACGTCATGGACATGTTCGGCGCGGCCGAGCTGGCGGTGGACCATTTCACATCACTGCGTTACCCCGACGGGCAGGGCGGACTGACGCTAGCGGGGCTCTATCCGCGCTCCACGGGCCGGCTGGAGATGGACGCATCCCGGGCCATGGTCGATGCCGATGGCGAATCGGTGAGCCGCGGCAAGGTCGTGAACGGCGTGGTGGTGGACGTGCCGGATACCGACCCCGAGGGCATCCCTGGCTTCGGAAGCACCCCCAGGGCCGGCCTGGTGCACAGCCGCTACACCAACATGGAGGTGGGCGCCTACCACCTGTCGGGCTGGTACGACATCTTCACCGATGGCCAGCTGGAGACCTGGGCCTACATGCGCAAGCACCTGCGCAGCGACCTGCCCAGCCGTGCGCTGCAGAAAGTGGTGATCGGTCCCTGGGCACACCAGACCATCGGGCAGCGCACCACGGGTGACCGGACCTACCCGGAGAACGTGGCTGACGTGCTGGGCATCGACTTCGACTCGTTCAACAACGGCAGCCTCGCCATCGATGCGGCTGCGCGCTCGGAGGTGCTGGGCTGGTACCGCTACAACCTCAACTACCGTTGCGACGGCAACGGATACGAGTACCGTGAACCGGTGTTCATCCTGCCGCGTGCCACCACCACCACGGTGCTGGCCAGTGCGGAGATCCCGCTGGTCGGAACGGCCTACCTGCGCCTGCGCGTACCCGCGGACACGCTCCGGCTTCCTTTCGCGGATCTGCTGCGCGTGCTGGCCGGCCAGCAATCCATTTCGGGCGTTTCCGCGGAATTGAGCTGGGAGGTGCCGCTGCTGGGCAATGGGGCCACCGGCATCACGCTCCCGCCCATCCCGCTCCCGGCGCTCATTCCGGGCTTGGTCGGTGGACCCATCGACGGCATCCCGTACCGCGACTTTTCCGACCCGGCGGAAGTGCCCAACGTGCGCCTCTATGTGATCGGCCCCAACGACGACACCCACGGCGGCAACGCCCTGCTCGGCAGCTACTGGCTCGCCACCGACAGCTTCCCGCTGGCCGAGGGTGGTGCCGCCGATCCCGTGCACCGCAGGCTCCTGTACATGCACCAGGACAGTGTGCTGAGCTACTTCCCGCCCACGGCGGACGAGGGCTCCGTGAGCTATGTGCACGACCCCGATGATCCCGTGCGCACCATCGGTGGCTCGAACATGCTGGAACGCACTCCCGACGGACAGCGCGACAGCCAGGGTCAGTTCGACCTGGCCGACCCGCTCTACGCGTCCACCACCATGGACCGTGAGGGGGTGATCCAATTCATGACCGCCCCCATCACCGAGGATTCGCTGAGCATCGTGGGCTTCCCCCGCGCCCGGCTGTGGGCAAGCAGCAGCATCCCCGGGGTGTCCAACGGGCCCACCGACACAGACTTCTTCGTGCGCATCGTGGACGTGTACCCCGATGGCCGTGAGTACTTCGTACAGGAAGGCGCCGTGAACGCCCGCGCACGCGACTACGCCCGGGCGCTGGTGCACGATGTGGCGGGGGATATGGAGTATCCCTACCCGGTGGACGACATTCCATTCACCAACATCGGCATCGGCGAGGTGGTGGAGTATGAGTTCAACATGCTACCCATCGCCTACACCTTCGGCAAGGACCACCGCATCAAGGTGCTTGTGTCCAGCAGCAACTACGAGCGCTACCAGGTGAACCCCAACCTGCCCATCAACCCCGGTGAGTTCTTCCGGCGCGAGCCCGGCGATGGACAGACCTACCTCTACAACGGAACGGC
>CAZUNW010000040.1:0-442 GCA_964621425.1 uncultured Chryseobacterium sp.
ACTCCAGCTCGCTCACCACGTGGCCTTCGGTGGGGCCATACTGGTTGCAGAATCGGCAGCCGGGCAACTGGTTGAAGAGGTTCGCGATGGCGGGTGTGATCTTCAGCTGTTCGCCGCTGGTGAAGACCTCCTTCAGCGTGGACGGCACTTCACCGGTGCGTTCCACGGCCTCGGCCAGGTATTGCAGCGCCACGAAGGGCACGATGATGCGGTTGATCCGCTGCGCGATGATCTTGCGCAGCAGCTGCGTGCTGTTGAGGCGGTCCTCGTCGTTGATCAGCACCAGCGTGCCGCCCTGGGCGAACGTGGTGAAGATCTCCTGGAAGCTGACGTCGAAGCTGATGGGCGCGAACTGCAGGGTCCTGTCGCGCTCGCCGCACACGCTGGTGCGCAGCTGCCATTGGATAAGGTTGAGCAGCGGCGCGGGGTGCATGGCCACGCC
>CAZUNW010000040.1:452-13385 GCA_964621425.1 uncultured Chryseobacterium sp.
CCGGTGCTGCCGCTTGTGAAGAGCACGTAGATCAGGTCGTCCGCCGTGGCGGGGCAGTGGCCCTCGAAGCGCGGACCGTTCTCCAGGTCGATGTCCTCGATGAGCAGCACCTTGGCCGCGGAGCCCGCGAACAGGTGCTGGTGCGTTCGGCTGGTGACCACCACCGGCGGCTTGGCATCCTCCAGCATGCCGGCGATCCGCTCGGCGGGGTAGGCGGGGTCGATGGGCACGTATGCGCCTCCCGCCTGGACGATGCCCAGGACGCCCATGACCAGTTCTGCGGAACGCTCCAGGCACAGGCCGATCGCGCGGCCCTTGAGCGGACCGTAGGTGTTCAGTGCGTGGGCAATGCGGGCCGAGCGGTCTGCCAGGTCCCCGCAGGTGAACGCTCCACCGGAGGAGAGGATGGCCGTCCTCGCGCGGTCACCGGCAAGCGACCTGCGAACAAGTTCAAAAGCGGTGCGGTTGTTTTCGGGGTTCATGGCGGTCATGCAGCATCAAAGAAAGACCACGGGCAAGGCCCCTTCATCCACGCTCTTGTGTGGACATCAGGGGGGATGCAGCCTGGTGGGTGGGTCACGACGGTATTTGGGCGCGGCAACGGGTCATGCGCCAGGTGTACAAATTTCGTCATTCGTCGTACGTTTTTCCAGCTCCATCGAAATGTTTGGCCGTTTGGGCCGGTCAGGATCCGGATCTTGGGCGAACTTTGCACGCTTGGACCGTCCGCCCTTCGGGCGGTCCGGAGCGAACATGACCCGCGCGGTGCCCGAAACTGATCCTCGGCATGTGACGGTCCCCGCCGCCGGCAGGGGGGGGGTATGCTGCGCCGGGTGGTGCTGGCGTTGCTGGTGGCTTTGGCAGGGCCCTGGCTCCATGGCCAGACGAACGGCGAGAACCGGGCCGTGCGGATGTGGGCCACCGTGACGGCGAGCCCGCCCACGATCACGCTGCAGTGGAAGACGCACCCGAACACGACCGGCTTCACCCTGTACCGCAAGCTGAAGGGAGGCACCTCCTGGGGCAGTTCCATCGCCACGCTTGGCAGCACGGCGTCACAGTACGTGGACAATTCGGTCCAGGTCAACACGTCCTACGAGTACAAGGTGGTGCGCACCACGTCCAACCTGGGCTCGGGCTACGGGTACATCCAGCTGCAGATGGTGGAGCAGCGCGGCAAGGTGGTGCTGGTGGTGGACAACAGCTTCGTGGGCAGCCTGGCAGCCCAGCTCACGCAGCTGGAGGGCGACCTGGAGGGGGAGGGATGGAAGGTGGTGCGCCACAATGTGAGCCCCACGGCGTCGGTGACGTCCGTGAAGGCGCTGATCCAGGGCACCTATGCTGCCGACCCCGTCAATGTGAAGGCGGTGCTGCTGGTGGGGCACGTGCCGGTGCCCCGCAGCGGGGCGCTCGCACCTGACGGCCATAGCGACCACTACGGGGCATGGAGCTGCGATGCCTACTACGGCGAGATGAACGGCTCGTGGACCGACAATACGGTGAACAGCGCCACAGCGAGCTGGGCGATCAACCACAACGTGCCGGGCGATGGACGGTTCGACCAGACCATCATCCCGACGGCCGTGGAACTGGCGGTGGGCCGCATCGACATGAGCGCGTTGCCCGACATCGCCCAGAGCGAGACCACCCTGCTGGGCAACTACCTCACCAAACTGCACAACTGGAAGGTCAAGTCCCTCACGGCCGACCTTAAGGGGCTGGTGGACGACAACTTCACCGGGTACTCTGAGGCCTTTTCGCAGACGGCATGGCGGGGCTTCGCTCCTCTGGTGCACCCGGACAACGTTACCGCCACCGACTATTTCGGGACGCTGGCCACCCAGAGCCGCTTGTTCAGCTACGCCTGCGGCGGCGGCTGGTTCTACAGCGCCAATGGTGTCGGTACCACCGCCCAGTTCGGCACCACGCAGGTGAAGACCATCTTCACCTTCCTGTTCGGCAGCTACTTCGGTGACTGGGACACGCAGAACAACTTCCTGCGGGCCTCCCTGGCCTCAGGAAATGCCCTTACGGCGGCGTGGTCCGGCTTCCCCAACTGGTTCATCCACCACATGGGGATGGGCGAGACCATCGGTTACAGCACCGTCCTCACGCAGAACAACGGAAGCACCCACTACGAGCCCACCAACAGCCAGCCGTCTCGCGTGCACATCGCCTTGATGGGCGATCCCACCCTGCGGATGCACGTGGTGGCCCCTGTGGCCCAGGTCACATGCACCCAGTCGGGCGCCAGCAGTGCCACGGTGTCCTGGACGGCCTCGCCGGACCAGGTGGTCGGCTACCACGTGTACCGCTACGACACGCCCACCCAGTCGTGGGTGCGGCGCACCACAAACCCGGTCACCACCACCACCTACACGGACAACATCACCGGGCTCACCGGCAACGTCCGCTACATGGTGCGTGCGTTGAAGCTGGAGGTCAGCCTCAGCGGCAGCTATTTCAACCTTAGCCTTGGCATCAAGGGGACCCTCACCATCTCGGGCCAGGTGGCCGATTGCCTCGGTGTTCCCGGGGGGGGCGCCCTGCCTGGAACGGCGTGCAGTGATGGCAACCCGAACACGCTGAACGATGCGTGGACGAGCGGCTGCCAGTGCGTGGGTCAGCTGCCGGCGGATTGCCTTGGTGTACCCGGAGGCACGGCCCTGCCCGGTTCGCCCTGCAGCGATGGCAACGCATGCACCACGGGCGATGTATGGAATAGCAGCTGCCAATGCGTGGGGTCCCCGATCATCTGCAACGACAACAACCCGTGTACCACGGACCAATGCAGCAACGGCTTCTGCGTGTACAGTCCCGCTCCGGACAGCGATGGTGACGGTATCTGCAATGCAACGGACAATTGCCCGAATACGCCTGGCCAGGTGGGTAGCGCCTGCAACGACAACAACCCGTGCACGACCAACGATGTACTGAACGCCAACTGCCAGTGCACGGGCACGCCAAGTCCGGACAGCGACGGTGACGGCATCTGCAATGTGACGGACAACTGCCCCAACACGCCCGGCCAGGTGGGGAGTGCATGCAACGACAATAACCCGTGCACGACGAATGACGTGCTGAACGCATCCTGCCAGTGCACGGGGACCGCGCTTCCTGACAATGATGGTGATGGCATTTGCAACGCGGCGGACAACTGCCCCAACACCCCGGGCCAGATCGGTAGTGCCTGCAACGATGGGAACCCGCAGACCGTGAATGATGTGGTGAATGCCGGCTGCCAGTGCATGGGCATGCCGCTCAATCTGGACTGCGTAGGCGTGCCGAACGGGGGCGCGCTTCCCGGCGCCCCCTGCAACGACGGCAACAGTTGCACCACCGGCGATACCTGGAACAGCAACTGCCAGTGCGTAGGGACACCCGTGAACTGCGATGACGGTGACCCTTGCACCTTCCAGCAGTGCATCGGTGGGATCTGCATCTACATCCCGCTGCCTGACAGCGACGGTGATGGCATCTGCAACGCGGTGGATGCTTGTCCCACACTGCCCGGGGTGCCCGGTAGCCCGTGCGATGACGGCAATGCCGCAACAGGACTGGACTCGATCACCCCGGGGTGCACCTGTGCGGGCCTGCCCATTGATTGCAACGGTGTGCCCGGCGGTGGGGCCGTGTTCGATGCCTGCGGGGTTTGCGGGGGCAACAACGCCTGCATCGACGTGCTCGTGTGCCACACCGCGGGTGGCACAAGCGACCCCGATGTGGAGCAGGCCGAGAACGGCAACGTGTACCACAACGCTGGTCCGGTCGACCTCGTCTATGACAGCGAACCCACACATTGGCGCGGCGACCAGCTCATCGGCCTCCGGTTTGAGGGGGTGCAGGTGCCCGTGGGTGCCACGGTGGTCAGCGCACACATCCAGTTCACCGCCCGCACCAATGAGAACGTCGACCCGGTCCAGCTCACCCTGCGTGCGCAGGCCGTGGCCAACGCTCCGGCCATCGGTTGGGCCCCCTTCGAGCTGAGTTCGCGCACCCCCACCACCGCTTCCGTCCCGTGGTCGCCCCAGCCCTGGCCGCTGGCGGGAGAGGATGGACCGGCTCAGCGCACGCCGGACCTTGCGCCCGTGGTACAGGAGGTCATCTCCATCCCTGGGTGGCAGCAGGCCAACTCCATGCTCTTCCTGGTGCAGGGTTCCGGTGGCCGGTCGGCCACGAGCTGGAACCAGGACCCCTCGCAGGCTGCACGCCTGTGCATCGCCTATCAGCAGCCGGTCCTGGACTGCCAGGGCGTACCCAATGGGCCCGCACTACCCGGCACGCCCTGTGACGATGGGCTCGCGGCGACCGGATCGGACGCGTGGACGTCCGCCTGTCAATGCGAAGGCCAGTTGATCGATTGCCTTGGTGTACCCGGCGGACCGGCGCTTGCAGGAACAGCCTGCGATGATGGTGACCCCGGCACCGTGAACGATGCATGGTCCGCCAGCTGCCAGTGCACGGGCGAAGTGGTGGATTGCCTCGGCCAGACCGGGGGTACGGCACTACCCGGCACGCCCTGTGATGATGGTCAGGCGCTTACCCTGAATGATGCGTGGGACACGGCTTGCGCCTGCGCAGGCGTGCCTTCCGGCTCCGACTGCCTGGGCGTTCCCGGTGGCCCGGCGTTGCCTGGGGCGCCTTGCGATGATGGCGATGCCGCCACCGGCAACGATGCATGGACCGCCGCGTGCCAGTGCGCAGGTCAGCCCATCGATTGCGTTGGCCTGCCCGGCGGTGGCGCCTTGCCGGGCACCCCGTGCGATGACGCCGACCCCCAGACCGGGAACGACTCCTGGCAGGCGGATTGCACCTGTGCGGGGCTCCCGTTTGATTGTACCGGCCAGCCGGGCGGCGCGACTCTGCCGGGAACACCTTGCGACGATGGCGATGTGGCCACCGGAGCGGATGCGTGGACGGTGGATTGCCAATGCATGGGCCTTCCGTTGGATTGCACCGGCGATCCGGGTGGATCCGCCCTGCCGGGTGCGGCCTGCGACGATGGCGACCCCACAACGGGTAATGATGCATGGACAGCCGGCTGCCAGTGCGCGGGCCAGCTGATCGACTGCGAGGGTGTCCCAGGCGGTGCCGCCCTCGTGGGAACCCCCTGCGATGATGGTGATCCCCTGACCGGCCATGACGCCTGGCTCAACGGATGCATCTGCGCCGGTGAGATGATCGATTGCCTCGGCGACCCCGGTGGAAACGCTTCACCGGGTTCGGCCTGCGATGACGCCGACCCGCTTACCGGCGCCGATGCATGGACGGCGGACTGCCAATGCGTGGGCCTGCTGATCGACTGCGTCGGCGTTCCCGGCGGCACCTCGCTTGCAGGCACACCCTGTGACGACGGTGATGCGACAACCGGTGATGACCGCTTCGGGCCGGACTGCATCTGTGCAGGCCTGCCGTTGGATTGCCAGGGCGTTCCGGGCGGCGCTTCATTGCCTGGTGTGTCCTGCGATGACAACGATGCCACCACGGGCAACGACCGCTGGACCTCGGATTGCCTGTGTGCAGGGCTTCCGCTCGACTGCCAGAACGTACCGGGCGGACCTGCTCTGCCTGGATCATCCTGCGATGACGGGGATGGTGCCACCGGCAATGATGCATGGGGCATGGACTGCACGTGTGCAGGCCAGCTGATCGACTGTGCCGGCGTTCCTGGCGGAGCGGCCCTGCCGGGCGCCCCCTGCGATGATGGTGACGCCGGCACGGGTGCGGATACTTTTGGCGCCGATTGCACCTGTGCAGGCCAGCTGATCGACTGTGCCGGCATTCCGGGCGGAACGGCGTGGCCGGGGGCGTCCTGCGATGATGGGAATGCAGGAACGGGCAATGATCAATGGACCGGGGCCTGTGTGTGTGCAGGTGAGGCCTACGACTGTGCGGGCGTACCCGGTGGGCTGGCCCTGCCGGGTGCGGCATGCGACGATGCCAACCCCTTCACCACCGGCGATGCATGGACCTCGGATTGCACCTGTGAGGGTGTTCCGGTGGACTGCGCCGGCGTGCCAGGCGGAGCCGCCTTCATTGATGGATGTGGCAATTGCGCGGGCGGCACCACGGGGGTCCAGCCCGATCCGGACCAGGACCTGGACCTGGTACTCGACTGCGATGACAACTGTGCCGCCCTTCAAAACCCGGCACAGTCCGACCTGGATGGCGATGGCACCGGCGATATCTGCGACAACTGTCCCTGGGTCGCCAATCCGGGGCAGGAGGACCTCGACGGCGACGGTGTGGGTGATGCCTGCGATGTGATCGGCATTCCGGAGGTCGCGGGTGGAGTGCCGGTCCTGCTGGTGAGGCCGAACCCCACCAACGGTCTGGTCCGGTTCAATTGGGACGGGCCGCTTGCCCGGCAGGTGGTGCTGTTCGACGTGCTCGGCGCACGCACCCTTGCGCTGCCCTTCTCTCAGGTGCTTGACCTATCCGCCTTGGCCACCGGTACCTATTTCCTGGAAGTGCTGGGACAGGACGGACGGGTGCTGGCACGGGCGCGGCTTGTCCGCGAATGAGGCCGCTTCAGATGGCGTCCACCGCCTGGGTCTCCTGGACCTGGGCCAGGCAGTCTACGGCCGCTTCCACAAGGATGTTCACGTCCGGTTCCTTCACCAGGCTGAAGTGATCGCCCGGGATCGGGAAGATGCGCAGATCGCCTATGGCGAGCCCGCCCCAACCTTTGTCCTTGCCCCCCCAAGCTTTCTGCGCCTGGAAAAGTGTGATGGGGCCCGTGTAGGGTGATGGGCGGTATGCTACCGTTGCCCGATCGTACGTGTCGATGATGTGGAAGTGCCGGAGCTTACCGGGCAGCGGCCGCCCCATGGCATGGAAGATACCGGCCGCGCCCCGCATCAGTGCGGATTTCAACGGGTGGAAGAGGGTGGCGTCCTGGGCCACCGCCTCGGCATGCACATGCGGCGCGTATGTGTCGAACAGCATCAGCAGGGGGACCTGCTCCCCCTGTGCAGTGAGCTGCCTTGCCATTTCAAAGGCGACCGTGCCGCCGAACGAGTAACCGCCGAGCAGGTAAGGCCCCTTGGGTCGTACCATGCGCATCTCCGCGATGAAGTGCGCTGCGAGGGCCTCCACCCGCGTATACCTCATGGGCCGACCGTCCTCGCCTTGGTGTGCGAAACCGAAGTACGGCTGGTCACCACCCAATCGGCGAGGCAGGAACCGGTTGATCTCGTCCCCGTGCACACAGAAGAACGGGATCTTCCTGCCTTTCGGCTGGATGGCCGTGAGGTTGCTGAACCGCTGCTGCTCCACCTCCCGCCCGGATACAAGAGCGGCCAGCCCCGCCACCGTGGGCGACTCCACGAGCTCCTTTAGCGAGATGGACCGTTCGAACCGCTCCTCCAATGCGGCCAGCAGCTCGATGCCCAGCATCGAGTGGCCGCCAAGGTCGAAGAAGTCATCATTCACGCCCACCTGGTCCACGCGCAGCAACCGCTGCCAGATCGAGGCGATGTCGGCCTCCTCCGGCGAGCGGGGGGCGACGTGGCGTGTGCGGGGACGCTGCTCGCCCATGTCCGGGGCGGGCAGCGCGCGGCGGTCCACCTTGCCGTTGGGCGTAAGGGGCAGGGCCTCGAGAACGGCGAAGCCCGTGGGCACCATGTGCTCGGGCAGCGACGCACGCAGGTGCTGGCGCAGCGAGTCGATCAGTGCAGCGGACGCAACACCATCGGTGGCGGCATCGCCATGGGGAACAACGTAGGCGGTCAGCTGTTTGTAACCCTCGCGGTCCTCACGCACCACCACCACACGGTCCTTGACGGCCGGGTGGCCGTCCAGCCTTGCCTCCACCTCGCCCAGTTCGATGCGGAATCCGCGCACCTTCACCTGCCCGTCCGAGCGGCCGATGAACTCCACGGCGCCATCAGGCGCCCAGCGGGCCAGGTCACCGGTCCGGTAAAGACGACCTTCCGGGTTGACGGGGTCGGCCACAAAGCGCTCAGCCGTTAGGTCCGGCCGTCCGTGGTAGCCCAGGGCCAGTCCATCGCCTCCTGTGTAAAGTTCCCCTTCCCCGCCGATGGGCACCGGGCGCATCTGCTCGTCCAGGATGTGCACCGTGGTATTCGCGATTGGCCGCCCCACCGGCACCCCGTTGCGGATGCGGTCCTCACTCATCACCACATGGCAGCACGTGAAGGTGGTGTTCTCCGTTGGGCCGTAACCGTTGATGAGCACACCGGGCCCGAGCGCGCGCAGCGCCTTGCGCACATGCGGAACACTGAGCACATCGCCACCGGCCAGCACATGCCGCACCCCCTTGAGGGCATCAAGGTGCTGGTCGACCATCAGGTTGAAGAGCCCGGCCGTGAACCAAACCACGCTAACGTCATGTGCGGTGATCTCCGCAGCGATCTCCTGGAGTGTGGGCCGCTGCTGGGGCTGGAGCACGAGCGTGCCCCCGTTCAGCAGCGCGCCCCAGATCTCAAGCGTACTGGCATCGAAGGAAATGTTCGATAGCTGCAGGAACACCTGTTCGGGGCCGAAGGGCAGGAAGTTCTGGTCGCGCACCAGCCTGGCGATGGCGCGGTGGGGCACCACGACGCCCTTGGGCGTTCCGGTGGAGCCGGACGTATACATGATGTAGGCTGCGCCATCGGCCGAGCCCTTGTCAGGGCATTGCGCCTGGCCTGCAGGCCGCTGGTCGTCCAGCAGGAACACGCGGGCCGTGTGGGCGGGCAATTTCCCGGCCAGGCCACGCTGGGTGAGCAGCAACTTGCAGCGCGTATCGGCGAACATGAAGTTCAACCGTTCCGCGGGATAGGAGGGATCGAAGGGGACGAAACAGCCACCGCAACGCAGCACGGCAAGCATCGCCACCACCATGTCTGGGCCGCGCTCAACGCACAGGCCGACAGGTTCGCCGGGCGCCACTCCAATGGCACGCAACTCGGTTGCGAGGGTATTCACGCGCGCATGGAGGGCGGCGTAGCTCATCCGCATGTCGCCCAGGACCAGCGCCGTCCGGTCCCCATGCGCCCCACAGACCGCATCGAACAACGCATTGATGCTCGAACTGCGGGGGTAGGGGGTTGCCTTGCCGTTCAGGTCGGGCGGAAGTTCCAAGGCCACGGGGTGCGTATCCGTAGAGGAGAGCGCACCGATGGTTCCCTCCGCACCACGGGCGATGCGGTCCAAGAGCCCGGCGAAGGCATGCGCCCAGCGCTCGATCGTGGCGCGTTCGAACAGTCCACGGTTGTAGCTCCATTCCAGCACCAGATGATCCTCCTTGCCGGTGGCGTTCAGGAAGAGCTCGAAGTTCTCGTAGGCCCTGGGGTTGCTGGTGAACCGGTGCTGGAGCCCGTCGAAGGCCACCCCGTCATCCATGTTCATGTCCACATTGAACACCACGGGCACGAGCGGGATCCGGCCCGCCTCGCGCGGTACCTTCAACTTGCCCAGCAGTGTGCCGAAAGTGTACCGTTGGTGGTCGAAGGCGTCAAGGACCTGTGAGCGCCGTTCCCGCAGGTGCTCCAGGAAGCTGCGCTCCGGACTGATGGAGCTGCGCAGGGCCAGCAAGTTCACGCAGTGACCAACCAGCTCCTTCATCCCCATGTCGCTCTGCCCTGCGGCGGGCAGGCCCACCACCAGGTCGGAGCAGCCGGTTATCCGGTGCAGCCATACTTCGAATGCGGTGAGCAGAGTGGTGACGAAGCTCGCCCCGGCTCGGGTGGCGGTGCGGCGCAGGGCGCGCACAAGCTCGGGGTCCACCACCAGGTCGAACCGGTCCCCCTCGAATGTGCGGACCCTTGGCCGGGGGTGATCCGTTGGCAGATCCAACCGGGGCAGGGGTGGGGCGAATCGTTCCAGCCAGAACCGCTCGACCCGTTCGTGCTCGGGGCCATGGGCGTTCTGCAGGACCTGAGCGGCATAGTCGCTGTAGCGGTGGATGTCACCCAACGGAGCCTCCTTGCCCCTGTGGAACGCGGTATACAACCGGCTGATATCCGCCATGAGGATGCCCAGGCTCCACCCATCACACACCAGGTGGTGGCCCGTGATCCGCAGCACACTCTTGTCGGCCGAAAGATGGATGATCTTGAATCGGAATAGCGGTCCGTTCGATAAATCGAACGGTTCTGTCATATCGGACACTCCGATGGCCTCCAGTTCTTGCTCCCTCGTGACCGGGTCCAACCCCTTGAGGTCCAGCCGGTCCACAGGCACGCGCTGGGCCTGGAAGACAATGGCGCGCGTGCCGGAAGCGCTCATCACCATGCGCATGGCCTCGTGGCGTTCCACAGCGGCGTGCAAGGCCTTGACAAGGGCGTCAACATCCAGCCCGCCGACCAGCTCAAGGCTCACCGATTCGTTGTAGGCGCAGGAGGCCTCCCGCCCCAGTTGCGCAGCCGTCCAGATCTCCCGCTGGGCCTCCGTGGTGGGTGAGGTGCGCTCGATCAGCGGCCCTGCGAACGGGTCGAAATCCACCGGACGGCGCCCGTGCTCCTTGTGGAACACGTCCACGCGCATGGAGGCTGAAGGCGCATCCGGGAGCATCCTTGTCGGTGTGTTTTGTGCCTCTTTTGCCGCTCCGGAAGCGGCTTTCGGGCCACAAATGTACCTACGGAAGGGTTGATCGGGTTGGCCGTTCTCTTCGATCGCCCCTGACGGGCGTCAGTCCATGGTGCCCGGCGCTTCCATACTGGTCCCCGCCAGGGCCCTCCCGGTCGACCCTGGCAGGAGTTATGTCGATGTTCCGCAGCCCATCGGCCACCTCCTGCGTAACCCGGGGCGGGTGCTTGCCGATAAAAGGGCACCTGCACATGCACCGCCAGGCCATCTCCCACGCCATGACCCAAGAGGGTCCCGGTTTGCCGACCGGGGTGCTGCGTGCCCAGGGTTCCCTTCCCATCCTGCCACATGACCATGCTCCGTTCATACTTTGCCGCTGCTGCGGCGCTCCTGGTCGCAGTTAGCGCTCAGGCTCAGACCGCGTCGCAAACGAGCGCGGTACAGGTGCAGGCGGCGGTGCAGAGCAATCCGCCCCGGATCACCATCAGCTGGAACACGGTGCCCAACACCACGGGCATCACCATCTACCGGAAGTCCAAGACCGCCACCTCCTGGGGCAGTGCCCTGGCCTCCCCGGGTGCCACGGCCACCAGCTACCAGGACAACGCGGTCACCGTCGGCACCTACTATGAATACCGGGTGGTGCGGACCGCCAATGCGGGTACCGGGCAGGGCTATGTGGCCGCGGGCATCGAAGTAGCCACCGCGGAGTACATGGGCAAGCTGCTGCTGTTGGTGGACAACACCTTCGCGACCAGCCTCAGTGCCGAGCTGGCCGTACTTCAGCAGGATCTCAAGGCAGATGGCTGGAACGTGGTGCGCACCGATGTAAGTCGCACCACAACGCCGGCCAGCATCCGTGCCATCATCCAAGGGGCCTACAACGCGGACCCCACCGGGGTGAAGGCTGTCTATCTGTTCGGTCACGTGCCCGTACCCTACAGCGGCAACATCGCTCCCGATGGACACAACGAACACCAGGGTGCATGGCCCGCCGATACCTACTACGCCGATGTGACCGGTACGTGGACCGACAACTCGGTGAACATCAGTTCCAGCCAGCGTGTCGAGAACCGCAACGTGCCCGGTGATGGCAAATTCGACCAGAGCGATCTGCCCTCCACCGCGGAGCTACAGGTGGGCCGGGTGGACCTATACGACCTGCCCGCGTTCAGCCAATCAGAGACGGATCTGCTGCGTGCCTACCTGAACAAGGCGCACGCCTTCAAGACCAAGGCCTTCGCACCGCAGGCCCGTGGCATCGTGTTCGATAACTTCCAGTACACCGGGTACCCCCTCGCTGCCGGTGGAATCCGCTCCATTGCACCGCTGGTGGGGTCGGCCAACATCACCTTTCCCAACCAGAACGGATCCCCGTTCTACACCCTGGTGAACAACCAGAGCTACCTCTGGAGCTACAGCTGCGGCGGTGGCCTTCAGCAGACGGTGAACGGGGTGCTGACCTACAATGGCGCGAGTAATGTCGGTACCACCCAGAACCTCGCTGCGAGCCAGTTCGGTGGGGTGTTCAACATGTCCTTCGGCAGCTATTTCGGCGACTGGGACAACAAGAACAATTTCCTGCGCTCTTTCCTCGCCAGTGGCAACGCCCTCACCAACTGCTGGGCCGCCATTCCCCACTATGTGTTCCACCACATGGGTATGGGTGACAACATCGGGTACAGCGCGCTGTCCACGATGAACAACACCACTTCACTCTACGCGCCGCTCCACGGTGGATGGCAGGGCAGCATTGGCAAATCGCATACCGCGCTCATGGGCGATCCCAGCCTGCGCATGATGATGGTGGCCCCTCCCACCAACCTGCAGGTGGGCAACAGTGGTGGGAATGCGAGTTTCAGCTGGAACGCCTCCGCGGAGACGGTCCAGGGCTATTACATCTACAGCTTCGACCCGGTCACGGGCATCGTGTCCCGCGTGGTACCTGGCCTGGTGACCGGAACCTCCTACGTGAGCCCTACCGTTCCCTTCGTGGCCGGCCGGGAGTACATGGTGCGCGCCGTGAAGCTCCAGACCACCCCGAGCGGTACCTACTACAACCTGAGCCTCGGTGCGATCGCCATTGCGGCCGGCAACCCGCAACCGGATTGCATGGGCGTTCCGGGCGGAAGCGCCGTCCCCGGTTCCGCGTGCAACGACAACAACCCATGCACGACGAACGATGTGCTGAACGCGAGCTGCCAGTGCGCGGGCACGGTGAGCCCGGACAGCGATGGGGACGGTGTGTGCAACGCGACGGACAACTGCCCGAATACGCCGGGCCAGGTGGGGAGCGCGTGCAACGACAACAACCCGTGCACGACGAACGATGTGCTGAACGCGAACTGCCAGTGCGCGGGCACGGTGAGCCCGGACAGCGATGGGGACGGTGTGTGCAAC
>CAZUNW010000040.1:13485-13630 GCA_964621425.1 uncultured Chryseobacterium sp.
GCGACGGACAACTGCCCGAATACGCCGGGCCAGGTGGGGAGCGCATGCGATGACGGCAATACGAACACGATCAATGACAGTGTGGATGGAAACTGCCAGTGCGTAGGCACCCTGGTGATCTTCGATTGCCTGGGCGTGGCGAATG
>CAZUNW010000041.1:0-2758 GCA_964621425.1 uncultured Chryseobacterium sp.
CGCGCGCGCTTTTGGGTGTGGCCGCTGCCGGGGGCCAGGTGGAACTCTACCGGAACCTCGTGGCCAGCCAACTGAGCGTGCGTGAGGTGGAGGAACTGGCGCGCGCCACCAAGAAGGGCCCTGCCAGGCCGGCCGGTGGCACCAAGTTGAGCGGCGCCCTTCACCGCCAGACCGCCAGGCAGCTCAGCCAGCGCTTCGGCACCAAGGTGGCCGTGAAGCAGAACGCGCAGGGCAAGGGCCGCATCGAGATCGCCTTCCGCAGCGAGGACGAGCTCGCAGCGCTGCTCGCCAAGTTGGGCAGTTGAGCCGGACATGCGCACCTGCGCCACCATCCTGCTCCTACTGCTGACCGCCTCTCTGCGCGCCCAGCAGGGTGACCGCCCCATTCCCGATACCGACTGGCGTGTGCGGCACAAGCCCGGTCGCGCGACGCTCCTGAGCGCGGTGCTCCCCGGTGCGGGACAGGTATACAACCGCAGGTACTGGAAGGTGCCCATCGTTGCCGCCGGTATCGCCGTCCCGGCGTGGTTCATCGTGGACAACACGCGCCAGTACAAGCGCTATCGCGATGCGTACATCGCCCTTACCGATGGTGATCCCGCTACGGTGGACGAGTTCGATGGCCAGTTCGATCCGGCGGCCGTGCGTGAGGTGGCGGATACCTACCGGCGCTGGATGGACCTTAGCTATGTGGGGCTCGCGCTGGTTTACGCGCTCAATGTGGTGGATGCCACAGTGGACGCCTATTTCGTTCGTTTCGATGTGGGCGATGACCTGAGCCTGCGCGTCGGTCCGGGCCTTGAACTGGCCCCGCAGCGCGCCGTGGGGCTGACCCTGGGACTGGACCTGTGAACCGGACGCTGCCGACCTTCACCACATGAACATCGCACTCTACGGAACGGGGCGCATGGGCCGGGCCATCGAGGAGGCCGCACTGCGCCGCGGGCACCGGATCGCCCTCAGGGTGGGTTCGGCCAACGCCGGCACGCCGCCCACGGGCTGTGACGTGGCCATTGAGTTCAGCCGTCCCGCCCACGCCGTGGACAACATCCGGCTTTGCGTCGGGTCCGGTGTGCCGGTGGTGGTGGGCACCACGGGCTGGTATGACCGGTTGCCGGAGGTGCGCGAGCTGCTGGGCGCGGGCGATGGCGCCGTGCTCTGGGCCAGCAACTTCAGCATCGGCGTCAACCTGTTCTTCCGCATCAACCGCCTGTTGGCCGGCCTGATGGATGGACGCCCGGATTACCGGGTGAGGCTGGACGAGGTGCACCATGTGCACAAGCTCGATGCCCCGAGCGGAACGGCCCTCACCCTGGCCCGCGACATCGACCTGCAGCACGGCGGTTACACGGGATGGATCCCCGCCCCCCCGCCCGCCGCCGCCCCTGGCGACGGCCCGTCCCCGGTCCCCATCCACAGCGAGCGCACGGGCGAGGTGCCCGGCAAGCACAGTGTGCAATGGAGCGGACCGGACGACCGCATCGTGATCACCCACGAGGCCTTCGGCCGCGGTGGTTTCGCCACAGGCGCCGTTCATGCTGCGGAATGGCTGGCCGATCCCGCGCAGCGGCGACATGGCCTGCTCACCATGGACGATGTGCTTGGCCGGCCCTGACACGCGCCGTCCGCCCCCGCTCACGACCCGTTCATCCCACCTCCGCATGGCCATCGGCCGTCCGTTGTGCACCTTCGCATCCTGATGATCCCCTACATCTTCCTCCTCGGCTACTTCGCCGTCCTGTTCGCCAGCCTGTGGAAGTACTTCATAAAGGCAGGCCGCAAAGGCTGGGAAGGCCTGGTCCCCGGGTACAACCTGGTCATCTGGCTCAAGCTGAGCGGGAAGCCGTGGTGGTGGGTGCTCCTCTTCCTTGTGCCCGGTGTCAACCTGTTGATGTTCATCATCATGAACGTGAACATGAGCATCACGCTGGGCGAGCGTTCGTTCAAGGATCATGTGGTGATGACGCTGCTGCCCTGGGTGAAGCTGCCGATGCTGGCCTACTCCACCACGAACAGTTATGTGGGCCCCGTGCCCCCCGCACAGCGCCGGCGAGGCCTGCTCGGCCAATGGGGCGATGCACTGCTCTTCGCCGTGATCGTGGCCACGGTCTTCCGCACCTTCACCTTCGAGGCCTTCACCATCCCCACACCCAGCATGGAGAAGAGCCTGCTGGTGGGTGACTACCTGTTCGTGAGCAAGCTGAGCTACGGGCCACGCATGCCGATGACCCCGCTCACCTTTCCCTTCTCGCACCACACGATGCCCTTCATGTCCAGCACGCCCAGCTTCGTGCGTTGGTTCAGCCAGCCCTACCGGCGCCTGCCCGGCTTCGGCACGCCGGAACGGGGGGACGCGGTGGTGTTCAACTTCCCGGAGGGTGATACCGTGGTGGCCAACTTCCAGAACCAGAGCTACTACCAGTTGGTGCGTGACCATGGGCGTGCGAACATCCATGACCCCGCCTACCGGATGCTCAACATGGTGGACGGCCAGGTGAGGCAGATGCCGACCGGAGGCATCCTGGTGAGGCCTCTCGACAAGAAGGAGAACTACATCAAGCGCTGCGTGGCCGTCGCCGGCGACACCGTGGAGGTGCGCAGCGGCATGGTCTATGTGAACGGCGTGAAGCAGGCTGTGCCGGAGATGGCGCAGTACGCATACGAGTTCGTGCTGAAGGACCGCTTCAACGAGCGCATGTTGAAGGAGCAGTACGACATCAGTCCGGATGACCTCACCCCGGGAGAGAACGGCGGGGTG
>CAZUNW010000041.1:2768-13552 GCA_964621425.1 uncultured Chryseobacterium sp.
AATGCCGCCAAGCTGGGCGGTTTCAGCAATGTGGCCAGCATGACCCGGCAGGACCACCCGAAGGGCTATTCCTCCCCCTACCACAAGCTGCCGTACTTCCCAAACCACCCCGCTTACGACTGGACGGAGGACAACTTCGGTCCGCTGTGGGTTCCCAAGAAGGGGGCCACCGTGCAGCTCACCACAGCCGATCTCCCGCTTTACGAGCGCGTGATCCGCGTGTACGAGCAGAACGACCTGCGCGTGGAGGGCGATCGCATCCTGATCAACGGCAAGCCGGCCACCAGCTACACCTTCAAGCAGGACCACTACTGGCTGATGGGTGACAACCGCCACCGATCGCAGGACGCCCGCTTCTGGGGCTTCGTGCCGCATGACCATGTGGTGGGCAAGGCTGTCCTGGTGTGGTTCACGAAGGACCCATACACAGGCATCCGCTGGAAGCGCCTCTTCACCGTGGTGCGCAACGGGCTGGAGTGAGTTCCGCCGGGCATCGAATCTTGCCGGTGATGCGCGGGCTTTGGGAACGGTGGAAACGAACGAGCCCCTGGGTGCGCGCCTTCTTACAGGCCGTGCTGTTGCTGCTGCTCGTGCATGCATTCGTGCTCCGCTGGGTGATCGTTCAGAGCACGAGCATGTTCGCCACACTGGTGCCCGGCGACCTGCTGGTGGTGGAGCGCTGGCCGGTATGGACGGGGCTTGGTCGCGGTGATGTGGTTGTGTTCCGCGATCCCACGCAGGATGACCGTGCACTGGGCCGGCGCCAACTGCTGGTGAAGCGTGTGGCCGGACTACCCGGAGATACCGTCGAGTTGAGGTACGGCGTGCTGCTGGTGAACGGCCGGGTCGTGCCGCCCTATCCGGGAGAGACACGCAGGCACCTGGTGCGCGTTTCGGAGGAGGCCTCGATGGACAGCATCGCGCTGGCCACTGGCCTTCCCAAGGCCTTCATTTCCGGGCGCAGCCGCCACCTCGAGCTGCCGCTGAACGAAGCGTTGGCCGAGCGACTGAGGTCGGTACCCGGGGTGGAGCATGTGGCCCCGATGGCCTTGAGCACCCGCCCCGCCAGCCACCTCTTCCCCTTCAGCCCCTTCCACCGCTGGGGGGCGGATGCCTATGGCCCCCTGCGTGTTCCCGCGGCCGGTGACAGTGTACCCCTGGTACCCGATCAATTGCCGCTCCACGACCGCATCATCACCCGCCACGAGGGCCACGTGCTTGAGGTGGCGGCCGGGGGCCTGCTGTTGGATGGGGTGCCCGCCACACACGCCGTGATCGGCAATGACCAGTTCTTCGTGCTGGGCGACAGCCGGCATAACAGCGCGGACTCCCGCCACTGGGGCTTCGTTCCAGCGGACCATGTGGTGGGCCGTGCCGCCTGCGTGGTGGCCTCCTGGGACGCGGGTCGCGAACGCCTGCGTGGTGATCGGTGGTGGAAGGGCGTGGGATGGTGAACCACCACCCGCAGGGTAACTTCGCGCCATGCTCCGTGCCGTGCCTTTCGTCCTGGCCATCGTGTTGACCGCCTGCGGCGTAACGGGTGATGCCTGCACGAGCGCGTTCGAGCCCTTCCCCGATCTTGTTTCCGGCCGCACGCGCACGGTTGCCAATGCGGCCTTGCTGGATGCCATGGCCCGCTACCGGGAGGGAGCCTATGCGGAGGCGGTACCCGTGCTTGAGGCCGAGCTGCATGATGCTCCCAATGAGGAGCAGATGCGCATGCTGCTGGCCAGCGCATTGCTGGGCGCAGGCCGCCCATACGACGCTGAGCTCCAGCTGGATCACATCGAGGGCTCCGCGCGCAATGACTATGACGAGGCTGCCGCGTGGTACACGGTGCTGTGCTGGTTGTGCAGCGGACAATCGGACCGTGCGCTGGAAGGTGCGCGGGGCATCGCCGGTCTTCCCCGCCACGCCTACAAGGCGCAGGCCGCCACGCTGGTGGAGCGGCTCTCCCGATGAGGTTCGAAGTGGTGCGTGACCACCTGCTGGACGCGCTGCAGGGCGGCCTTCCGGGTCATGCCTCCTTCCTTGCGCTCAGCGGCTACAGCCGCGCGGACCTGGATACGGCCCTGCGGGCGGACCAGTCGCCGCGCTTGAGTGCGGTGCTTGTGCTGCTCTATCCCATCGGAGGTGCGACACACTTCCTGCTGATGCGCCGGCCGGACTACGAGGGTGTGCACAGCGGCCAGATGAGCTTCCCGGGCGGTCGGTGTGAGCCGGGCGATCGCAGCACGGAGGAGACCGCGCTGCGCGAGTTCCGCGAGGAAACGGGCGCCGAGCCGCATGGGCTGGTTCTGGTGGGCACCCTTTCACAGGTATACATACCGCCCAGCCGGTCCCTGGTCACGCCACACGTGGCGCTCGCGGCTGAACTGGGGCCCACGCGTCCCGACCCGCGCGAGGTGGGTGCGCTGCTCGAGGTGCCACTGGTGGAGCTGATGCGGCCGGACGCCATCCGCAGCCGGCCCCAGCACATCCACATCCTGGGGCGAACGGTGCAGGTACCCTGTTTCGAACTGGGGGGCCAGGTGGTGTGGGGGGCCACCGCCATGATGCTGGCCGAGCTACGCGAGCTCCTTCACGGGCTCCGGTAATCCGCACAGGCTGCGGAAACGGGCATTGGGCACCATGCCCTGCGCATCCTCGGAAAGCTCCGGCCTGATGCGTTTCACGAAGTACATGTCGATGCGGCCCTTGTTCTTGGCCTCGATCTGGCCGCGATGCACGCATTCGAAATAGTCCTTGATCAAGGCGTATGTGACACCGCTTACGTTCACCTCGCCAGGCTCACCGCTGCTTTCCATGCGGCTCGCGGTGTTCACGGTATCGCCCCAGATGTCGTAGGCGAACTTCCTCTTGCCCACCACCCCGGCCACCACGGGACCGCTATGCACCCCGATCCGGAGCACCCAGGGCTCCTTCCCGATGCGCTCACGTTCGCGCCGCCAGCCGTCCATCACCTCGCGGACCTCCAATGCGGCCATCACGGACCTTGGGGCATGGTGCGGATCGGGAGAAGGCACGCCGGATGCGCACATGTAGCTGTCACCGATGGTCTTGATCTTCTCGATGCCGTAGCGGCCGATGATCTCATCGAACTGGATGAAGCACTCGTCCAGTTCGGTCACGAGCTCCTCGGGCGTCATCTTCTCCGCGGCCTTGGTGAAGCCCTTCATGTCCGTGAAGAGCACCGTGACCCCATCGTGCCGCCTGGCCGTGGCCTTGCCCTTGTCCTTCAGTTCCTCGCTGATCTCCTTGGGCAGGATGTTGAGCAGCAGGTCCTCGATACGCACCTTCTGGCCTTCGATCTCGCGGGCCTGGGCCACCACTTCCGCGGTGCGCTCCTGCACTTTGCGCTCCAGCACCTGGTTGCGTAACCTAAGCTGGCGCTCGCGTACCATGATCCAGCTCACCACCGCGATGGTGAGGAAGATGCTGAGGGCGGTGTAGAACCACCAGGAGCGGTACCAGGGGGGCAGCACGGTGAAGGCGAAGCTGGATGGTTCGCTCCACAGCCCGGAGCGATTGATGCTTTTCACGCGGAAGACATAGTTGCCCGGGGGGAGCGCGGGGAACAGGGCTTCATTGGAGGTGCTTGCCGGCTGCCAGTCGGGGTCCAGCCCTTCGAGGATGGTGCTGTACCGCACCGCGCCGGGATCGCTCAGGCTGACGGTTCCGTATTGGAAGCGCAGGGGGCGTTCGTTGTGCGCCAGTTCGAGGTCGGCCTCGAGCGGCCTGTCCTCCATGTTGACACTGATACCGCGCAGGGCCACGATGGGTGCCAGCATGCCGCCCTGCCCCTGGTCGGGCACCACGCGTGTGGCGCCGCGGGCCGTGCCGAACCACAGGTCGCCACTGCGCATCAGGCAGGCGGCACCGGGCTTGGCCTCCACACCGATGAACCCGGAGCGCTCCGTGTAGGAAAGGAAGCCGCTCCCATCCGGCCGCCAGCTGTTGAGCCCACCCACCGTGCCGATCCAGATGCCCTTGCCGGAGTCGCGCACCAGGCAGCGTATGGTGTTGTCCAACAGGCCGTCCGCCTGGGTGTAGGACAGCTTCTCCTTGTCATTCTCCAATACGATCACGCCCAAGCCACGGGTGCCCACCCAGATCAGGCCGTCGGCATCCTGCTCAAAGGCCGTGGGCGTGAAGGCGCGCCCCAGGTCCAGCCGCCTGGCCTTGCCGTTCTCGATGCGGGTTACGCCCTTGTCCTTGCTGCCCACCCAGATGACACCGGCCCTGTCGCGGAACAGCGCCGTGACGGGTGTCGTGGGCACACCCTCGTCCTCGCCATACACCACCGGTGTGGTGCCCGATGTGTAGCGGCGGAGTCCCGTGATGGTGCCCACCCAGATGTCCCCCGCATTGCCCACTGCCAGGGCGGTGACCTTGCCACGGGGGATCAGCACGTCCAGGACCGGGTGTGCGATGGGCTGGAAGGACGTGGGCTCCAACTGCACGACCCCGTTCACCTCCGAGCCCACCCAGATGTTGCCCTCCGCATCCTCCACGATGCTGCGCACCCGCGTGGTGCGCACCGTCTGGAGCGTCTTGATCATGCCGGTCCCCGTCACCTTGGGGTCAAGGATGCTCACGCCGCCGTCCGTGCCGAACCAGATGCGGCCCGCACGGTCCTCGCGCACGGCCCAGACCTGCTGGTCCAGCAAGCCGTCCTGCTCCATGAGGTTCAGGAAGCGTTCACCCTTGAAGATGTTCAGGCCGTAGTCGTAGGTGGCGAGCAGCATGTTGCCCTCGCGGTCGCGCGCGATGCGGCGCACCAGCAGGCTCTCGAGCCCGTTTCCCGGATGGTAATGGCGGCGCACGCCGTTGAGGCCGATCACGGCAGCCCCTCCCCCCCACGTGCCCACCCAAACCTGGCCGGTGGCGTCCTCGCCGAAGCACATCACCGCATCGCTTGGCAGACCGTTGGCCGAGGTGTAGTTCACAACCTGGCCGGTGCGCGGGTCGAGCACGTAGGCGCCGCTGCCTTGGGTGCCGATCCATCGCCTGCCCTCGCTGTCCTCGAACAGGGTGCTCACCCCGAGCACGTCCTCGAGGCCCTTCCATTCGATGGACAGGAATCGCTTGGTGCCCGCATCCCAGCGTTTCATCGTGCCACCGTCCTCCACGAAGGCCAGCGTGCCGTCGCGGAAGCGGATCACATCGACAACGTGCTCCAGCAGCCCCTGTGCGGCGCCGAAGCGGTCCAGCTCGGGCGTGCCATCGTCGCTGATGGACCGGATGCGCAGCACACCCTGGCCCATGGTGGTTACCCAGACCGCCCCGTCATCATCCTGTACAAGCCCCGTGATATCCGTGGTGAGCGGATCCTTGGGCAGGGTGAGCATCGAGAAGGTATGGTCCTTCCACAGGGTGATGCCGCCTCCCGTATGGCCCGCCCATGCGCGCCCCGTACGCTCGATCAGCAGGCAGCGAACGCCTTTCGGCGCCGTACCCACCTCGGGTCCATAGCTGCGGATACCAACCCGCTCGCGGCCGTCAAAGCTCACCAAGCCCTCGTCCGTTCCAAGCCAGACCAGACCGGTGCTGTCCTGCAGGAGTGCAGTGACGTTGCTGGACGGCATGCCGTTCTGCACGTCCACCCGCTCAAAGTAGAACCGCTGCGCGCTGAGGCAGGAGGCAAGCACCGAGAGGGCGATGAGCAGGAACAGGCGCATGGGCATCATCGGGTCAGGTCGTAGAAGCTGGCCTCCGAGCCGGCGGCGTCGCTTACCACCAACGTATTGTCCACAGCCTCGCAGTAGTTCTGGATCAGGCTTTTCAGGGGGCCGTAGTTGTAGAAGCTGTAGATGTCGTCCTTCTTGGCATCCACGGGGATCCAGAAACTCTTGCCGCCCACGGTGCGGCCATGACCGGAATACCAGACCAGCACGGTGTTCACCTTGTTCGTGCGCACCAGGTCACGCAGTTCGGTGCTGAAGAACCGGTCCAGCTGTTGCTTGGTGAGGTTCTTTTTGCTGATGGTGCGCTGCACGTTGTACTTGGCGAAGGTCTTCTGCATCTTCGACATGTCCGCTCCCTGCGCCTGCAGGTCCGGGAAACTCCGGTAATCGCTGTTCTCGATGTAGATCACCCACGTGGTGCCGGAGGTGACGGCCGCCCCGCCCACCGGCTTTTCCGAGGGCTTCTCCACCGGACGCTGGACCGGTTTCTGGGCTACGGGCTCAACCGGTGGTCGTTCGGGTGCCTTCCGCTGCAGCTGGACCACCTGCTCACTCGTGTTGCCGAAACGGTCCACGGCCTTGACGTTGAAGCGGTCCTTCCCGGTGATGACAAGCCGGATGCTGAATTCCGTCCTTGTGGTGTCAGGCACGAAGCTGGCCGCTATGCCGTCCACGGTGATGCTGCGCACGGTGCTGGAATCACTGGCGGTGCCCTCGATGAACAGCACGTCGCGATCCAGGGAGACCGTGACGATGCGGTCCGGTCCGGGATCGGGTGAAGTGACCACCAGTTCCGGCGGTGTGCCTTCGGTGCGTTCCACCTTCAGTTCCACGGTGGCCACGTTGCCATAGAGGTCCTCGGCCTCCACGATCAGCCGGGCATCCGTCGGGCCGAGCGGGATCAGGGCCTGGAACTCAGGGTCGGGCTCCTCCCCGGCGAAATCAGCCTCGACCCCATTTATGCGGATGGACCGAAGCAGGTTGCGGTCGCGCACGTGCCCTGCCACGCGCACCTTGTTCAGGGCGTTGCTGACGCGCACCACGCCGCCCTCCAGGCTGGGTTCATCCAGGGTGATCGTCGGCGGGTCCTCCTCGCGGTTCAGTTCGAACAGGGCGTCGGCCACGCGCTTGCGTTGCTCCTTGATGTCCTGCGCGGTGTAGCCATCCGCATTGATGCCCTCGGGCAGTGCCTTGGCCGCAGCGTCCAGGTCATAGAGCGCGGCCTTGAGGTCCACGCTGGCCTCCCGGCAGGTGGCCCTCATCATGAGCGCGTCGACGTCCTTCGGCTGGTCCTTCAGGATGTTGTTCAGGTCCACCACGGCATCCAGCGGACGGCCGAAGGACTGGGCGTAGCGGGCCCTCAGGCGCAGGGCCTCCGCATCCTTGCGGCCCAGCTGGATCGCCTTGCTGATGTCCGTGATCGCCTCGTCATAGCGTTCCATCAAGGCCAGGGCCTTGCTGCGAGTGACGTACGCCTCGATGCTGGCGGGGTTTTGCTGGATGGCGGTGGTGGCGCGCTCAGCCGCCTTTTCCAGTGTGCGCATCCGCATGGTGGGGCCGGTGTACTCGCGGTAGAGGTTCAGGTAAACCTCGCCAAGCGCCACGTAAGCCGCCTCGTACAGCGGGTTCCATGCGATCACCTTTTCCAGATCGGTCTCCGCGGTCCGGTAATCGCGCAGGGCGATGCGCACCAAGCCATGCAGGTAGTATGTGTCGGTGGTGGCCTTTCGGGCCAGGGCGGCATCGCTGGCCGCGGTGGCGCAATCGAGGTCATTTAGAGCCAGGCAGATGCGCACCTTCACCTGCAGGGCCTCCATGCTCTTCCGATCGACGGCGAGGGCGCGATCGCAAAGGCCCAGCGCTTCATCGGGCTTGCCTGCATCAAGGAAGGCCCGTGCCGCACTAGCACCGACTGCAGCCTTCCTGGGATCCAGCTCGAAGGCCTTGCGCATGTCGGCAGCGGCATCCTCCTTGCGGTCCAGCATCAGCAGGAGTGCCGCCCTGCCTTGGTAGGCCTTCACCAGTTCCGGTTCCACCTGGATGGCCAGGCCATATTTCTCGAGGGCCTCTGTGAACTGTTGCGAAGCGACCAACGACTCCGCCTCCTTCAGGAAAGCCTTCCCCCCCTGTGCCTGCACCGTTCCGGCATGCACGAGGGCCAGGACCGTGAAGGACAAGGATCTGAGCAGGGCGCGCATGTGCACGAAAATAAGGGGACCGCACGGATGCGGCGGCCTCGGCATGGCGTCGCCCCCTCCGTCAGCCCGGCTGGTCGCCGGTGAACCTGGCCATCACCTCGGGGGTGACGCCGGTGGTGCTGAAGCCACCGTCATGGAACAGGTTCTGCATGGTGACGAAGCGGGTGAGGTCGCTGAAGAGCGTGATGCAGTAGTTGGCGCAGTCCTGTGCAGGGGCGTTCCCCAGGGGGCTCATCGCCTGGGCGAAGCCGAAGAAGCCATCGAAACCCTTGATGCCGCTGCCCGCGGTGGTCATGGTGGGGCTCTGGCTTACGGTGTTGACACGCACGCGTTTCTCCCTCCCCAGCCGGTAGCCCCAGCTGCGGGTGATGCTTTCCAGCAGGGCCTTGGCATCGGCCATGTCGCCGTAATCGGGGAACACGCGCTGGGCGGCGATGTACGTGAGGGCGACCACGCTGCCGCCCTCCGCGAGTGCGCCAGCCTTCTCTGCGGCCTGCAGCATGCGATGCAGGCTCATGGCGCTCACGTCCAGGGTCTGCTTGTACCAATCGTAGTTGAGGTCATTATAGGTGCGCCCTTTGCGCACGTTCGGGCTCATACCGATGCTGTGCAGCAGGAAATCGGCGGGGCCTCCCAGTTGACCGACGCTCTCGGTGAAGAGTTTCTCCAGGTCGGCGTCGTTGGTGGCATCGGCGGGGATCACCGGCGCGCCCGTGGACTCGGCCAGTTTCTTGATCTCGCCCATCCGCATGGCCACGGGCGCGTTGGTCAGCACGAAGCGCGCGCCTTCCGCGTGGGCCAGTTCGGCCACTTTCCACGCGATGCTCTGGTCGTTGAGTGCGCCGGTGATGATGCCGCGCTTTCCATTGAGGAGTCCGTAGGCCATGGAGTTGCTTGTGGGGCCGAAAATAGCCCTTCGTTCCCGGACCCGGTGCTGCCGTGGCTCACCTTCCCTTCAGCAGATCGCGCGCGTTGTCCAGCGCGGCCTTGGTGGTCCTGCGGCCGCTGAGCATGCGGGCCAGCACCTCCACGCGTTCATCGGCCAGCACGGGCCGTATCCGGGTCGTGACATTCTCGGCCGTGCTGTCCTTGTGCACCAGCAGGTGCATGTCGGCCTTGCTGGCGATCTGCGGCAGGTGGGTGATGGCGATCACCTGGCGGCGGCGGGCCATAACGGCCATCAACTCACCCACCCGGTCAGCAACCTCACCGCTCACACCCGTATCGATCTCGTCGAAGACCAGGCAGCCCAGACCGAGGCCTTCGGCGCTGCGCTCCAGCAGGGCGAGCATCACGCGACCGAGTTCGCCACCGCTGGCGACTTTTTCGAGCGGGCCGGGCTCGCGGTCCTTGTTTGCGCTGAATCGTGCCTGTACCGCATCCATGCCGTCCGGGCCCGGTTCCGTGATCCGGTGCTCGAAGAGGAAACGGGCATGGGGCATGCCCAGTTGATGCAGCGCCTTCTCCACCTCCACGGCCAGCTGTGGCATCGCCTCGCGCCGGGCGCCGCTCAGCCGTTCGGCGGTCGCATGCACATGCCGGCGCATGGCGGAGGCCTGCTCACCCAGTGCGGTGATGCGGTCACCAAGCGACCCGATGCGGGCGTGGCGTGCGCGAAGGTCCTCGCGCAGGGCGATCAGTGCATCGGTGCCCTTCACCCGGTGCTTCACCTGCAGCCGCACCAGCAGGTCCACGCGGTCACGCAGGCGTGCTGCCTGTGCGGGGTCCATCCGGACGGTGGAGGCCATGCGGTCGGCATCGGCGGCGATGTCGCCAAGTTCAATAGCGGCAGCCTGAAGGCGCTCCACGAGGGCGGCCAGTCCCGCGTCATGCCGGGCTGCCCTGGCCAGCTGTTGCCGCAGTGCGGCGAGCCCTGGCGTAATGCCGCCATCGCCGGTGAGCGAACGCTCGGCAAGCTGAAGGGCGGCCACCAGTTCCCCCGCGTGCTCAGCGCGCGTGAGCTCCTCCTCCAGCTTTTCCTGCTCGCCGTCCTTCAGTTGCGCCTGGTCCAATTCATCCAGCTGGAAGGCCAGGTAGTCCAGTTCGGCGCGGGCGCGGTCCTCTTCCGCCCGGGTGCGTGCGAGCTCCTCCTCCACTGCGCGCCAGGCCTTGTGGTCCGCACGGTAGGCGGTGACTGCTTTCGCATGGCCTGCCACCTGGTCAACCAACCCCAGTTGGAAGCGAGGGTCGTTCAGCAGCAGGGTGTGGTGCTGGCTGTGCACATGGATGAGCCGTTCGCCCAGGTCGCGCAACTGGTCCAGCCGCACGGGGGTGTCGTTCACGAAGGCACGGCTGCGTCCTCCCGGTTCCAGCTGTCGGCGGATGATCAGCGGGTGTTCCACGGGCACCCCGGCATCGTTGCACCAGCCGTCCAGAGCGCCGTTCGGGGCATCCAGTTCCAGCTCGATCACGCACCTGTGGCGTGGGTCGCGGGCTAGCCCGGCATCCGCCCGTCCGCCCATGGCCAGCCCCAGTGCTCCGATGAGGATGCTCTTGCCGCTCCCGGTCTCACCGGTGATGATGGTGAGGCCCGGGGCCAGGTCCAGTTCCAGCTGTTCGATCAGCAGGTAGTTGGTGATCCGGAGGTGCTGGAGCATGACGTGTACCGGACGTGCGAGCGGTCGGGAGGGCGGCGTCAGCTGCCCTTCATCATGTTCTGGTACCGGCTGATGTTGCCCGGATCCACGATCTGCAGTGTGGTGAAGAGCTTGGTCTTCTCCTGCGGGGGGACGGGCTTGAACAGTTCCACGAGCTCGTCGCCCTTGGCATTGAAGAAAACCTGCAGGTTGTAGCTGGCCGGTTTGGCCTGGTGCACGGTGCGCAGGCTCTCGATGGAAGCGGCCACCGCCTTTCGAGCCGCGTCGAGCTCGGTGGCCATGCGGTCGAAGACATTGCGGTG
>CAZUNW010000042.1:0-8513 GCA_964621425.1 uncultured Chryseobacterium sp.
TGAAGGGGCCCGTTACACCGTCCAGGTCGTACACGATGTCCACGGTGGTGAGGGTATCCTCACCGAAGTTGGACAGCACCACCACGGGTACCAGGAAGGATCCGCAGGAGAGCCCGATGGGGGCGTTGATGGCGCTGATGCCCGCATCGTTCACACCGGGGTGCTCGAGCAGCACCTGGAAGGTGCCCTCGAAGCCCGTGCCGCCGGGGTTGTACACGTACAGCAGGTAGTGGGTGTTGGTGGACAGGCCCGTGAGCGGGATGTCAATGCCGTCACCATTGTCCACGCAGGTCACCTCACCGGTGGCCCCGATGCCGCTGCAGCTTCCGCTGTAGATGGCGTAGTTGAGCTGGCTGGCCGTGAGCGCGCCGTTCTGCGGCGTGCCCAGCAGTTGCATGGTGTGGATCGTGTTGGGGCCGGTGTTGAAGCTGTACCACATGCCCTGGTTGTTCAGGAAGTCGGTGCAGCTGGTGAACGCATCGTTCTGCGCGCAGCTGTTGTCACCCGTGGTCGCCACGCCGCTGCCGTCAGCCACGAAGCTGGTCAGCACCTGGGCATTGGCACACGCATCGTTGGCCGGGGGGGCGCAGACCGGGCCGCAGCCCACCTGCAGTTCGAACTGGCCGTCGTCGTTGCCCGAGAAGGGATGCACCGCGATGTAGTAGGTCACGCCCGCCTCGGCGAGGAACTCCAGCTGGCTGCGTAGGCCGCAGGCACCACCGAAGTCATCGCTCAGCGAGAAGCAGCTCAGGCTGTTGCAGTCGGCGCCGGTGTACACGCTGATGCGCGTATCGATCACGGTGTTGGCGCCGCAGGTGCTCAGCACCACGGAGGTGTCCTGCGCGGAGGTGAAGGAATACCACACCGTGCCGCCACCGTCGGGGGTGGAGTAGGTGCAGGCGGTGGCCGGCAGGTTGCTGGCCAGGCCCACGGTGGTGCTCACCAGCACGTCGCCGCATTCGATGGGCTCAGCAGAGGCGCAGTCGATGTTCTGCACCGGGCAGATGAAGGACACGCCGTAGGTGTTGATCGGCAGGCTCGGGCTCACCGGGTCCACCAGCACCAGGTACTGGCCCGTGGTGGGCACAGGGAAGGTGAAGGTCTGCACCGTGAACTGGTTGGTGCCCACATAGGTCCAACCCGTCGGGTCGCAGGTGCCGACCGGCTTGATGTACACGGCCACGATGCTGCTTCCGGCGGCGGCCGTCAGCGTCATGTTGTAGGTGCCCAGCACGCTCGCGTTGAGGGCGAACAGCTGCTCGGTGCCGGAGGTGGAGAAGCCGAAGAGGGGCTCCACGAAGCTCCACGCGCCCGGGCCGTTGGGGCCGAAGGTGCCGGTGCCGAAGGGGCACGCGATCGGAGCAGCGGCCGAGCAGTCCGGGTAGGTGATCACGCCGGCCAGGGTGGCGGCACCGGTGCCGTCGCCGCAGGGCGTGCAATCACGCGATACGTACACATCGTAGTCCGTCAGGGGCGACAGGCCGCTGATGGTCACCGGGCCGGAGGTCACCGGGCTGAGGCTGGTGCCGGTGCCGGGGGTGAAGCCCGCCGGTCCGTATTCCACCGTGTAGAGGGCCGTGCCGCAGCTGTTGATGCCGTTCGTCCAGTTCACGTCGAACGAGGTGCTCGACACGTTGCTGATTGTAACGGCCGTTGCGGGCAGGCAGGGCGGAGCAGCGTCCACCGTGATGATGTAATCCTCCGTCTCGCCGGAGCCGAAGTTGCCGCACGCGTTGGTGGGGCCGTTCGGGTTGCCGGCGAAGCGTGAGCGGATGCGGATGTTGGTGGACCCCAACGCTGCCGTAAGGGGCACCGCAAAGCTCACAGCGCTCGGCGTGCCTGCCACGGAGGACAGGGCCACCTGGACCCATTCGGTGGTCTCATAGAGGCCGTCCTGGTCCCAATCGGCCCACGCCGATACGATGCAGCCGGCATCGGTGGTCACGCTCAGGGAGTAGCTCACACCCTGCTGCACGGCGGTGGTCGTGCTGCCCGAGGGCGAGAAGGCCTCGTAGGCCGGCGCGTTGCACGACGTGCTGTTGTTCAGCGTGTTCAGGGTGACGTTGGTGATGTTTCCGTTGTTGCAGCCGGGCGGGTGGGCCGCAGCGCAGTAGCACAGGAAGGTGTTCGCGGCCACCATCACCACGTTGCTGGTGTCGCTGCCCACGCCGCAGGTGATGATCACGCGGTAGTAGGTCGTGTCCGTCGGGGAGTCCGTGTAGCTGCCTCCCGACGCGCCGGGGATGGCGCTGAAGGTTACGCCGTCCGTGGCGCTCTGCCACACGAGGGTCTGGCCAGCGCCCACGGTACCGCCGCTGTAGGTCAGGTCCACCGTACCGCCCGTGGAACAGACCGCGGTGGTGGTGGAGGAGAGCGTACCCGCGATGGGGGGATCGGTGCAGGGGTCCTCCACGCAATCCACCACGCTGCCATGCAGGCTGCCCGGGACCAGGTTGGTGGGGGTGGCCGGGTTCGGGTAGGTGATGGCGCAGTTGCCGGGGTAGAAGGACACGCCGCGGAACTCATACACCACGCCGCCGAAGGGGTTTGTGATCACCAGGCCGGGTTCGTCCGGGAACTGGCCCGGGTCGGTGCACACCAGCGCGAGGGCGCTGTCGTGGCAGAGCTCCAGGTTGATGGTGCGCTCGCAGCCGAACGAGGGCAGTTCCATGGACAGGGTGCCCAGGTTGACGCCCTCTTCCAGCACATCGATGGTGGCGCCGTTCCAGCCGTCGCCGAAGTTGTCCGTGAGGCGGAAGGTGTAGTTGCAGGCCAGCACGGAACCGCAGCCCGAAACGAAGGGGGCCACGGGGCTGTTCGTGCTGTAAACGCCGCCGCAGTCCTGGCGCACATACACGTCATAGGCCGTGCGTGCAGCGGGCACGGTGATGGTGGCGGGCGATGCGGCGGAAGGCACCACCGTGCCGCCGGCACCGGCCGTGGCACCCGTGCCCGGGGTGAAGCCGGTGGGGCCGTATTCCACGATGAAGGAGCCCGTGCAGCCGGCACAGGCCCAGCTCACATCGGCGTTGAAACCGGTCACGTTGGCAATGGCCGCATCAACAGGGGCGGGGCATGCCGGGGGATCGGAGATGTTGACGTTGTCGATGTACACGTTATTGCCGAAGGCGCTCACCCCGCGCCAGCGAAGGCGGTTTGTTGCGGCCGGGAAGACCACCGAACGTGTGGCCCATTCGGCCGCCGTGGTGGGGGCATAGTTCGTGGAGACCGAGGTTCCGGCCGGGTTCAACGAACCGCCCACGGCGTTATCCAGCGTGGCGAGGGTGGACCACGTCGTCCCCCCGTCGGAGGAGGCTTCCAGGATGATCTGGTCCGGGGCGTTGCCCGGATAGGTGGAGCCGGCCACATCGAAGTTCACCTGCTTGGTCACGCCGAAGGGCGCGAACACGGGGGTGGTGATGGTGGGTTGGAATCCTGCCGTGGCGTTGAAGAACTGGAACTGGTGGGAGCCGGCTCCTGCGGCGGCGAAGCCGTTCGCAGCGTTCCGGCTCGACCAGGCCGAGTGGTTGGGCACCCAGCAGAGGGTGGTGAGCTCCGCAAAGTCCTTGGGGAAGGCCGTGCAGCTGCCCCCTGCGTCAATGAACTGGGCGGCGGCGCGAAAGGTCGTGATCGTCAGGTTCGTGGTGCCGAGCACCGGTGTCGCGCCATTGAAGCGGCGGCAGGTGGCCAGCGTGTTGGAGGTGCTGTTGCCGAGCGACGCGTTCATAACCGGGCCGGCGGCGGCGAGGTTGTCCAGGCGGGTTACCATCATCTGCAGGTTGCCCGCGGCGGTGGTGTAGCTGAACGGTGTGGTGAGCGTTACGCCCGCGAAACCCGGACCGGAGAACGTGATCGGTCCACTGTACACGAGGGTGTAGCCCGCCGTGCTCCAGAGGCCCGTCGTGAACGTGGTGTTGGCCGTGGTCTGCAGGTAGATGCTCACGCTGTTGTAGGTGCGCGGCAGGCCGGTGGCCACGTTCATGCCGAAGCGGATCTCGCTGATCGTCATGTTGCTGCCGATCTCCGACGCCAGGTAGATGTGCTCGCTGACGTGGTTGGCCGCGGAGCCCATGGGGCCGTTGCCCGTGGTTCCCGGGTTCACTGCGATGGTGGCCGCGTTCTGCGCGACGCCCGACCCGCTAAGGGCAAGCATCGCCAGCATGGCGGCTCCCGCTCGCAGGAGTGCTGTGACTGGTCTCATCATGGTCGTTTGGGGGTTGTGGGTTGACGAAAGGACCGGGAAGTTAGGACTTTGTTCCGAGGTGTCAAGGCCAAAAAAAAAAGCCCCCCGCCGGTTCCGGCGGGGGGCTTCCCATAGGGGGTGTTCAGCTGGCTTACTTCACAACGCTCACGCGCTGCTGGTGCATCACGCCGTCCACGTTGAGGTGGATCAGGTAGACGCCACCGGCGAAGCCGTCCATGTCGAGCACCGTGTTGAACACGCTGCCGCTGTTCTCCACATCGCGGGCGATCACGCGCTGGCCGCTCAGGTCGTACACCTCGAGGCTGATGCGCTGGGTGCCCTCGCCAAGGCCTTCGAGGCGGAGGTTCACCACGCCGTCACGCACCGGGTTGGGCCACACCTGCATGCCGGTGGTGGTGGTCACCACGGCGTCACGCTGCTGGCCGTTCGTCGGCGGGTTCAGGATGGTCACGGTGCAGGTGGGGCCGCAGTAGCCGCTCCACTGACCGTTGTACAGCACTTCCACCTTCACGTCGTAGGTGCTGCCGTTCTGGAGCGGCAGGGTCACCCAGCTGAGGGGGCAGATGTAGTTCGGGCGGAGCACGGTACGCAGGTAGCCTTCGCCCGTGTTCTCGAAGCGGAAGCGGTATTGGACCGCACCCACCACCGGTTGGGCGTAGATCTTGTCGGAACCACCGAAGGTCTTCGTTACACCGCAGCTGTGGGAGGGCAGGCTGGTGTCATCCAGCAGGCCGGTGCAGCCGGGCACGGCGTTGGGGTCGAGACCCATCTCGCAGCCGGTACCGAAGCGGTCATCCGCGAAGCCGGAGGCACCCTGGTCCACCCGTACGCGGGCGAAGTAGCGGGTGCCCGGCTGGAGCGGGCTGGACTGCATTTCGGCGAAGCGCACCCAGTTGCGCGGCACGGCGATCCGGCGGCGGAAGCCCGCGTCGGGGTCGCTGAACTCGAACTGGTAGTTGGTGGCGCCGGACACGGAGGTCGCGTACACCTTGCTCTGCAGGACGTTCGTGAAGATGCCGCACTCCTCGGAGGCGATACGGCTGGGGCCCGGAGGCACGCAGAACTCGTGACCGTTCACATACCCGGGGCTTGCGGGCGGGCTGTTCGGGCTGAGCACACCGTTCACGGTCGCGTTGAAGGCGTCACCCAGCAGCGTGCGGCCGTCCGTGGTGCGCAGGCGCCAGCTGCCATTCCCGTTGCCGGCTCCGCTCAGGCCATCGCCGAGGAAGTCGAACAGGAAGAAGCTGAAGCAGTTGCCGTTCACCGTGCTAACGCAGGCGTTGATGGTCACGGTGCTGTTGGCAGCCGTGTAAGCCGGCGCGGTTGCCACGCTCTGGAACGCCTGGTCCTGGATCTCCCAGTAGATGCCCGTGGGATCGTTGTCGGTGGTGATCTCCACGACCACGGTCTCACCCGTCACGTCGAGGCCGGTCTCAGCAAAGGCGCTGTTGCCCGGGATCTCGTCCGTCTGGCCGTTGGGGTTCTGCACCGTCACGTTCAGCACGTGGGTACCGTAGGGGGACGTGAAGCCGGGCAGGTTCACCACGGTGGTGTCCTGGTAAGGCAGGCTGCCCGTCCAGTTGTAGGTGAAGGGGCCGGTGATGCCGTCCAGGTCGTAAACGATCTGCACGGAGGTCAGCGTGGCCTCACCGAAGTTGGTCAACTTCACGACAGGCTCGAGGAAGGAGTTGCACACCAGGCCGGTGGGCGAGATCACATCCACGATGCCGGCGTCGTTCACGCCCGGGTGCTCGAGCTTCACCTGGAAGGTGCCCTCGAAGCCCGTGCTGCCGGGGTTGTACACGTACAGCAGGTAGTTCGTGTTCGTGGTCAGGCCGGGCAGCACGATGTCGTACCCGTCGCCGTCCTCGTCACACACCACCTGGCCGGTGGCGCCCATGTTGCTGCAGCTGCCGTTGTACAGCGTGTAGTTCAACTGGCTGGCGGTCAGCTGGCCGTCCTGGGCGCTGCCCAGCAGGTCCATGAAGTGGATCGTGTTCGCGCCGCTGTTGAAGCTGTACCACATGCCCTGGTTGTTGAGCAGGGGTGTGCAGGTCGTGAACGCGTCGTTCAGAGCACAGCTGTTGTCAGCCGTGGTGTACACCGCGCTGCCGTCCGCCAGGAAGCTCGTGAGCACCTCGGCGTTGCCGCAGTCGTCGTTGGCCGGACGCGCGCAGGCCGCGCCGCAACCCACCTGCAGTTCGAACACGCCGTCGTCGAAGGGCGACGGGCTGTGCACCGCGATGTAGTAGGTCTGGCCGGACTGTGCGAAGAACTCCACCTGGCTCCGGTTGGTGCAGGCACCACCGAAGTCATCGCTCATCGTGTAGCAGGTCAGGCTGCCGCAACCGCTGCCGGTGTACACGCTGATCCGGGTGTTGAACACCGTGGCGGCACCGCAGGTGCTGAGGACGATGTTCTCATCCGCAGCGGCCGTGTAGGTGTACCACAGCGAGCCGCCGCTGGCGCTGCCCGTGAAGGGGCAACCGTTGGCCGGGAGCGTGGAGAACTGGTTGTTCGTGTTGCCGGTCACAGCGCCCGGGCAGGTCAGGGGCAGGGCACCTGCGCAGTTCAGGTTCGGGGCGCAGGGCGTGCTGGGCGCGGTGGCGATCACGTTCACCTGGTAGGCACCCACCATGTTCAGCGGGAGCGACCACAGCACCGGGTAGTAGTAGAAACCCGGGGAGAGGTCGGTGAAGAACAGGGTCGGGTTGCCGTCAGGGCAGGTGGTGAAGTCGAAGGTCTGCGAATTGATGAAGGCCGTTCCGCAGTCCCCGTACATGTTCAGCGCACCATACTGGAAGCTCGCCGTGCCGCAGTAGCTGATCTGCACGTTGGCGCACTCGGTCAGCTGGAAGGCCACCCACTCCCAACCGGTCGCTTGCGGGAAGGGGTTCGGGGAGATGCCGTCCTGCGTCTGGCACTCCAGGACGCCGGTGAACACCACGGGGGCGCCACCGATGGACACCGGGCTGGCCGTGGGGTCCTGGTTCACGCACAGGTCCGTCGGATCCGGCGTGCAGGCCGCGAAGGTCAGGTCCCAGTTGAAGCCGGCGTTGTTCCAGCGGTCGTCCCACTCGATGAACACCTGCTGGCCGGCGGTCATGAAGACCGAGGCCGAGCTGGCAAAGGCGCTACCGCCGTTCGCCCAGGCGCAGGCATCGTCGTTGGAGGCGAGCACCGACAGGCTGCCGCAGGTGCCACCGTGGATGGTGACGCGCGTGTCGTCGTTGCCCGTGTTCACGGCACCGCAGGAGGCCGCCGTCATCACGCCAGTGCTGGGCGCGGTGAAGGAGAACCAACGCGCGTCCGTGGCACCGGTGAAGGCGGCATTGCTGGCGCCTGCACCGCAGTTCATCGTGCCGGCGGTGTTCACGCCGACCACAGCAGTCACCGCATCGGCGCAGGTGCCGTTGCAGGTGCTGAAGGTCAGCGGACCCACCCAGCTGCTCGTGCCGTTGCCGGCGCAGTCAGCCTGCACATAGGCGTGGTAGTTGGCACCGGGCGTCAGGCCCGTGATCGTGGTCGTGGGCGTGGTGCTCACGGCGATCGTGGTGCCCGTGCCGAGGGTGAAGCCCACGGCACCATACTGCACGTTCCATGCGGTCTCCACGCAACCGGCGTTCCAGCCGAGGGTGGCGGAGCTGCCGGTGCTGGCCGACACGGCCAGGTTGCTCGGAGCGGGGCAGGGTACGGCAGCGGTCACGGTCACGAGGTAGTCCTCCACCTCACCGTAGTCCGTGGGGATCCCGCAGGGGGTTATGTTCGCACCCGGCACCGGGACGTCCCATGCACTGCGCACGCGCATGCGGTGCACACCCAGGGGCGGGTTGCAGGCCAGGGTCACGTTGAAGCTGGCGGTACCGCCGGCAGGCACGGCCGTGGCCGTGAAGCCGAGGCGCTCGCCCGGGGTGCTGAACACACCGTCATCGTTGTAGTCGATCCACACCGCATACGCTTGGGAGTAGGCCCCGGCGGTGATGATGCAGCTGTAGGTGATGCCCGACTGCAGCGTGGTGGTCAGTGCAGGGTTGGTGGTGTAGTTGTTATAGAAGGCCAGGCATGCCGCACCGCTGTTGTTGTCCAGCGTGTTGAGCTGCACACGGGCGATCAGGTCGCCGAAGGAGCAGCCGGACGTGGAGGTGGGGGTGCAGTAGCAGTTGGTCGGGGTCTCCATCGCCACGGCGACCGGGCTGGACTGCGCGACCCCTCCACCGGGCTCGGTGCAGGTCACCTCGCAGTAGTAGGAGGAAGCGACCGCTTGCGACGTGGTGAGCGAGGGCAGGGTGGCACCGGCGATCGGGCCGTA
>CAZUNW010000042.1:8523-13538 GCA_964621425.1 uncultured Chryseobacterium sp.
TGAGCCCGCCCGCGGTGGGCGGGGTCTGGAGGGCCAGGGTGAAGCTCACACCGGAGCACACGGAGGCAGCGCTTGCGGTGGTGTTGCCCACGGAGGGGGTACCAGCGCAGGGCGGGGGCACGGCGATCGTGATCGCGTAATCCTCCGCCTCGCCGGAACCGAAGCTGGAGCAGGCGTCACCCGCACCGTTCGGGTTGCCGGCATTCCTGGTGCGCACGCGCATGCCGGTGAGGCCCGGCGTGGCGGTGACGGGGATCGTCACGTTCACCGTACCGGAGGTGCCGGTGGTCATGGGCTGCACCCACTCGTCGGCGGCATAGACACCGTCCTGGTTGTAATCGATCCACATCGAGGAGATGGCGGAACCGTCGGTGGTCACCGTCAGGGCATAGGTGCTGCCCTGGAAGAAGGTGCCCGTGGTGGTTCCACCCGCGCCGATGTAGCTGATGTAGTTCGACGCTGTCGCAACGCAGCCCGTGGTGTTGTTCACCGCGCCGAAGGTCACGTTGGTGATGCACGAGGTGCCGGCGCTGGTCGGGATGCAGGCACAGGCGTACGGAGGTGCGGTGGTCACCGTCACCGTGTCGCTGATGAACCCGCCGCAGGCGTCCGTGATGGTCACGATGTAGTCACCCAGTGCCGTGGCGGCCTGCGTCTGGGCAGTGCCCAGCGGCGTCAGGCTCGGATCGATCCACTGGAAGGTGTAGGGGCCCACACCATCCGTCGGGACGGCCGTGAGCACCACACTGCCACCCGTGCACAGCAGGGGGCTGGCCGGGCTGATGCTGCCCGCCGTGATGGGGGCGCCTTCCGTGTAGGTGATCGTGGCGCTGCCAGGGGCGTTGGTGCAACCCGTGGTCTGGTTCGTGTAGCTCAGGCTGTAGGTCGTGGAACCCGCGCCCGGCACGTCCGTGATGGAGAAGATGTTCGTTCCCGTCGCGCCCGTGCTCCACGTGGTGGTGTAGTTGCTCGGGGGGCTGAAGCGGTAACCGAACGGCGTGCTGATCGGGTTGTTGGCTGCGGCCACCGTGCCCGACGCGAAGGCCAGTACACCGATGGTGCCTGTGGGGCCGTTGATGCCCACCAGCTTGTTGCGGTCCACGTTGGTGGAGCTCGTCACGTGCACTTCCACCATCCCGAGGGTCTCGTAGAAGATGGCCTGTGAGGTGCTCACCTTGGTGTCAGCGAACTCGCGCACGTTGAGGTATTGCACCACGAAGCGGCGGTTGGGGGCGTAGCCCTCCGTCCAGTAGCGCACGGTGCCGTTCACGCCACCAGAGGTGCTCAGGTCGTTGTCCATGGCCAGCACGGCCACCATGCCGAGGGGCTCGGTGGTGCTGGGCAGCGTGGTGTAGGTGAAATCGGCCAGTCCGGCGCCGTTGTAGGCACCGAACATGATGGTACCGTTGGTACCCACGTTGCAGGTCGTGTACGGGGTGCCGAAGAAGTTGAAGGTGAAGCCGACCGGCACGCTGCTCCAGCCGCCGTCGTCCAGCGTACCGGAGGTGAGGGGGGTCACTGCCACGCCACCGCTGGCGAGCACCGCGGCGGTGCCGGGGGCCGTGCGGGGGGCGTGGGTGATGGCCGCGCTGTTGAAGTTACCGGCGCTCAGGCCGCTGTTCACCGTGATGGTGGCACCCGCGCACTGGGGGGTGCTGGGCGTGAGCGACATGGACGCCGAGGGCAGGGGGTACACACCCACGGACTGGTATTGCACGCTGGAGCAGCCCGAGCCGGCATCCGTGGCGGTCACCAGGAAGTTGCTCGTCTCGGTCACGGTGGCGTCCACCGAGGCGGCCTGCACGTTGCTGATGGACGCACCGTCCAAGGCGGTCCACACGTAGGTGTAGTTCGGGTCGTTGCTGGAGCTGGCGCTCAGCACGGCGGTTCCGCCGGTGCCGCAGAAGTTGTTCGGTGCGCTGCTCAGGGTCACGGTCGGGGGCGCCGTGTACACGATGGCCTGCGTGGCGGTGCCGATGCAGCCGTTCGCGTCAGTGCCCGTAACCGTGAAGGTGGTGTTGGCCGTGGCGATGGAGGTCACCGTGCTGCCGGTGTTGCTCACCAGCTGGGCGGCGGGTTGCCACACGTAGGTGCTCGCGCCGCTGGCCGTCAGGGTGCCGCTTCCGCAGAAGTTGCCCCCGTTGCTTGCGGTGATGCCGATCGTGGGCAGCGGGTTCACCGTGATGGTGACCGGCGCGCTGGTGTCCGACTGGCCGGAGGCCGTGCAGGTCGCCACCAGGCGGTATTGGGTGGTGGTGGTCACCGAGGTCACCGTCTGGGTGGTGGCGCTGGTGCCGAAGGGCGTCCAGGTGGCGCCTCCGTCCACGGAGCTTTCCCACTGGTAGGTGATGCCCGAGCCGGAGAACACACTGCCCGTAAGGGACAGTGCGGAGCTGGCCACGGTGCCGCAGCCCGAGGTCACGCTGGCCACGGCGGTGCCGGCCGTGGGGGCACCGGCGCAGGGCGGGGCCAGGGTCACGGCCACAAGGTGGTCCTCCACCTCACCCCAGGTGCCTGCGTAGCACGGGATGATGGTGGCGGCGCTGACCTCGAAGTAAGACACGCGCATACCCGTCGTGCCCACCACGGCGGTGATCGGCACGGCCACCGTGCCGGTGTTGGTGGTGGGAAGTCCGGTGGTGTTGGGGATGTCGCCGGTGCTGTAGACCAGTTCGGCGGTGTTGTTGAAGGTGCCGTCCTGGTTCCAATCGATCCACACCTTGGCCGCGCGGGCATAAGGCGTGGTGCCGCAGGAACCCAGGTTGAGGGAGAGCGTGTAGCTCTGGCCCTGCTCGATGCTGGCCAGCGGGGGGTTGGTGCGGTAGTTGCCGTAACGGGCGGCGATGGAACCGGGGCCGGGGGCCACGGTGGCGCAGGTGGAGGTCACCGTGCCGCTGCCCAGGGTCACACCGAAGATCTCCTCATCGGCGGTGCTGCTGGCGCTGGAGGCGCAGTAGCAATTGTAGAAGAGGTTCATGCCGATCGACACCACGTTGGACGTGTTGCTCAGTCCGCTGTTGGAGCAGGTGGTGCGGATGCGGTATTGGGTGGCCACGCTCTGGTTAACCGTTGCGGTGGCGGCGGTGGCACCGGTGATGTTGTTCCAGGTGGTGCCCCCGTCGGTGGAGCTTTGCCACTGGTAGCTGATGCCAGGGCTGCCCAGGCCGGTGAGGCCGGAGGCGCTCAGGTTGAAGTTGGTGCCGGAGCAGGCTCCCGTCACGGATGCACTGGCAAGGCCAGCGTTCGGGGTGCCGGAGCAGGCCGGCAGTGCTTCGGTGAGGGTGACGTTGTCGAAGTTCATGTAGTAGTCACCCGCGCCCGCGAAGAGCGCATCCCAGCGCACGAACAGCGCCCCGCCCGGCGGGGTGAAGGTGTGCGACTTGCTGATGCAGGCGTTGCCCAGCTGGGTCTCGTTGGACACCGTGGCGATCGTGGTCCACGGGCCAGTGGCTGTGGCACCATACTGCACGGTGAACTGGCCCCAGGGCGGTGCGGTGGCCACGTTATTGGCGCTCCAGTTCGCCACCTTGTAGGTGTACGTAATGGTGATCTGCCCGCCGGTGGCCGTACCCGTGAGGGGGGAGACCATTTGGCCGGTGGTGACACTGGCATACAGGTTCCGGCGCATGGAACCACCGGAGCCTCCGCACGCCGTGGTACCGGTGAAGCGGGTGAAGTTGCCCGTCCAGCCAGTGCTATTGGCGTCGAAATTGAACGAATAAGCGATCTGCGCCATCGATGGGAGCGTGCTCAGCACGATCCCGACCCCGAGCACCAGGGCGCGCAAGCTGCGCCACGGTCGCCGCGGGGGTGCTGTCGACGAGTTTCGACAATTCATGGTTTTGGGTTTTGGTTGGGTCGAGGTTGGTGTGGGCGGTTCCGGGCCACTTCCGGTTGGTCAGGCATGCGTTAGGCGCTGCCTCGCTGGTCGTTCATTTCCACAACTTCCGCCGCATCGGCGCGGGTTATTGGCCGCTGGCGGCCGTTCTCACGATCGAATTATGGGGGGGTGAGGTGTTGGTTACGCGTTTTTCGGCGGCCTATATTAGGAGTTACCGGTGGTTCGGCGCAAGAAAAAAAAACTTTTGAACAGGAGGCAACCAATAAGGGGTGGTCCGTAGGGGGTGGGAGCTAGCCAGCCGCCTTCCGGGCTCACTTGGACAGGGTTGTCCTGCTTTTTGGCGGTGCTGCCTTCACGGGTTCCTTCTTGGGTTCCGGCTCCTCCTCGCGGCCGCGGATGGTTCCCGGGCGGAGGGCCTCCCAGGAAAGGGGCAGGCCGCCCTCCTTGCGGATGATCATCAGCAATTCGCGCTGCTTTTCGTCCAGGAGGGGGTCCAGTTCCGCCAGGGCGACGAACTGGCGCTCTTCGATCTCCTTGAGGTTGCGGCGCACCAGTTCCCGTTGCTCCTGGATGCGGGTCTCCTGTTCCACCAGCATCTTGCGCATGCCGTCCAGTTGGTCGGGCCGCATTTCCAGCCGCTCATACAACAGGGCGAGGCGTGCCTCGGCATACTCCTCGGCGGTGTGGGCGGGAAGTTCCGTGCGGTTTTGGGCCACGAGGGCGCCCTGCAGGCAGAGGGCAAGGCCGGCCAGGGTGAGGGTTCGGGTGATCATGGCGTAGGGTGTTGGGGGGCGCACAAGTTACAGGATGGCGGCCATGGGCGCACGAGAAAATGCGGGCGGGCAGGAAGCACGGGTGCGGTTCGACCGGTGCCGGGTCGCGGGATGGCTTGCGGTGGGGGCGCTAACGCGCGGGCCCCGCGTTGTTGCGCGGGGCCCGGGGAATGCCTACGGCCGGAGGGCTTACTTGCCGTCCTTCACCTCTTCGAAGTCCACATCGGTGACCTCCTGGTCGGCGGCGCCGGTGGGGCCGGCCTGAGCACCGCCGTTGGCGGCCTGGGCCTGCTGGGCGGCGTTGTACATGTCCTGGCTGGCGGCCTGGAAGGCGGTGTTGAGCTCGCCCATCAGCTTTTCGCAGGCGTCCACGTCCTGTGCCTTGTGGGCGTCCTTCAGGC
>CAZUNW010000043.1:0-13041 GCA_964621425.1 uncultured Chryseobacterium sp.
TGCGCATCGATGCCGACCAGCACTTCAGCGTCAACAACGAACTGATCGATCCGCTGGACCTGGAAGGTGTACTGAAGGACAGGATGGCGGCCGTGCAGGGTGACAAGAGCCTCGTGATCCACGTGGACCAGAGCGTTCCGGCCGGCGTCACCGTGGGCGTGATGGAGATCGCCAAGCGCAACCAATGGACGGTGATCCTGGCCACGCGGCCCAAGTGAACCATGGCGATCCGCAGCACCCATAAGATCGACGCTGGCTTCAGCCTCAGCAGCATGACCGACCTGGTCTTCCTGCTGCTCATCTTCTTCGTCATCGTGAGCACGATGGTGAGCCCCTTCGCCCTCCCGGTGGACCTGCCCAAGGGACGCACCAGGCCCTCCAAGGAACAGCCCAAGGTGGCGCTGCGGCTTGAAAGCGCCGACCAGGCGCTGCTGAACGGTCAGCCCGTTGAGCTCACCGGCCTGGAGCCCGCGCTGGCCGCCGAGATGGCGCGCCAGGGTGACCAGAACGCCATCGTGCTGCGCGTGGCCCAGGAAGTACCCACCGGGCTGATGGTGAACGTGCTGGACATCGCCAAGCGGAACAAGTGGCGGATCGTGCTGGCCGGCGCACCCACGCCCGCCGCAGAGGCCGGCGCCGCTGCGGACGTCCCCGGGAACGCACCCGCCCCATGAACACCGCGGCCATCGACGAACGCAAGCGCGACCGCAACACCGGTGCGGTCGCCACCGTGCTGCTGCACCTGCTGCTGCTGCTGATCTTCCTGTTCGTGGGGCTCACCGAGTACGATCCACCGCTGCCTGAGGAGATGGTGGAGGTGGCCATGGCCGACCTGGGCACCGACCTGGAGGGCAGTGGGGATGTGGAGACCCCGGACCCAGGGGACCAGAGCCAGAGCGCCGCCGCCACCGCCACGGAGGAGTCGCCCGAGGAGGTGGCGACCGACGAGGCCAGCGAAGTGGAAGTGGAGAAACCCCGGGAACGACCACGCGAGAAGCCAAAGGAAACGCCAAAGCCCGCACCCAAGCCGCCGAAGCCCACCATCAGCAATGGCCTGCAGAACGCCCTGAACCAGTGGGGCAACAAGGGCGGCGGTCAGAGCGGCGAGGGCACTTCCGACCAGGCCGGGAACGCGGGGGTACCCGATGGCGTGCCCGACGGGCTGGGCACCTTCCATGGCAAGGGGTGGGACATCCGCCTTGGGGGCCGTGGTCTGGCGCGCGGGCCCTCGATCACGGACAAGCCGAGCGAGGGAGGTCGCGTGGTGCTGAACATCTTCGTGGACCGCAGCGGCAAGGTGACACGGGTCACCCAGAACCTGGACAAGAGCACCACCACCAGCCAGGCGCTTTACAACATCGCACGCAAGGCCGCCATGGCCTGTTCATTCACGCCCAAGCCCGATGGGGCCGCCGAACAGAAGGGGGAGATGACCTTCGTGTTCATCCTGGAATAGGGATGACCTACGCCGAGACCCTGGCCTACCTGCAGGCCCGCCTGCCCATGTTCCACCGCGTGGGTCCAGCTGCCTACAAGGCCGACCTGCGCAACACCCACGCCCTGATGGAGGCCCTTGGGCACCCGGAGCGCGGGCTGCGCTGCGTACACGTGGCCGGCACGAACGGCAAGGGCAGCACCAGCCATATGCTCGCCAGCATCCTGCAGGAGGCCGGCCTGCGCACCGGCCTGTGCACATCACCGCACCTGCTCGATTTCCGCGAACGCATCCGCGTGAATGGGGCCATGATCCCCGAAGGGTACGTCACCTCATTCGTGGAGCGCCACCGCCCGGCCTTCGAGCCCATCGCACCCTCCTTCTTCGAGTGGACGATCGCCCTCGCCCTCGATCACTTCCGCACGGAGCGGGTGGATATCGCCGTGATCGAGACCGGCCTGGGCGGCAGGCTGGACAGCACCAACGTGGTGTCGCCCGATGTGGCGGTGATCACCAACATCGGATGGGACCATGCCGACCTGCTGGGCGGCTCACTGGTGGCCATCGCCGTTGAGAAGGCCGGGATCATAAAGCCCGGCATCCCGGTGGTGGTGGGCGAAGCGGAAGGCGCCATCGCGGAGGTCTTCCGCACGAGGGCCGTGGAGCAGCATGCGCCCATCACCTTCGTGGACCAGCACGGGACAATGCACCATGCACTGGACCTGGACGGGGACCACCAGCATCGCAATGCGCGCACCGTGATCGCCGCCATACGCGAACTGCAGGCCAGGGGCTGGCCCGTGCGGGAGGAGCACATCACGGCCGGGCTGGAACGCACTTGCCGCAATACCGGCCTGCGGGGGCGCTGGCAGGTGATCGGGCGTGACCCGCTCACCATCGCCGACGTGGGCCACATCGTGGACGGCCTGCGCGTGGTGAGAACGATGATCGCCCGAACCCCTCATGAACGACTGCACATCGTGTATGGCACCGTGGCCGACAAGGACATCGGCGCGGCGCTCAGCGAACTACCCCGTGGGGCCCACTATTACTTCTGCCAGGCGGACATTCCCCGCGCGCTCGATGCGGGGCGGCTCAAGGCCATGGCCAATGAGGCCGGGCTCAGCGGCGAAGCATATGCCTCCGTGCGCCACGCACTGGCCATGGCGCGCAACACAGCGGGACCGCGTGACCTGGTGCTGGTGACAGGCAGCGTGTTCGTGGTTGCCGAGGTGGTGTGACGCCCCGCTCAATCGCGCACGCAACGCACGGAGCAGCCGAAGGCCTTGCTGTCGCCGAAGGAGCTGATGCCGGCACCCTCGTTGATCACGTAATCCATAAGGCCGCCGCCTCCGTCATCGGTGGCGCTCCACCAGTTGCCCAGCGTGTCCACCGCGAAGAACGAACCATCGGAGTCGATGCGGAAGCCTCCGGGCAGGGCGGAGAAACCGGCGGCGTTGGTGGCCCCGGCGTTGGGCGCCGGCCAGTAGGCAGTGCCCGCGCTCTTCAGCCTGTCCCCCGCTACGGCGGCACCGCCAAGGGTGTCGATGAGCTCAGACCAATCCGCCACAGTGGGCACATGCCAGCCGGCTGGACACACATTGCGGGGATCGGTCACGGCGTACCCGTTGTATAGCTTACCGAACGGATCGTCGAACGCGCTGTCGTTGCCGTAATGGGCCCAGGCCCCACCGGTCTGGGCGGCCCAGGCCGGGCCGTCGGGAACGGCGGCAATGGGCTCTCCATTGGCGTAATTGGACGTACGCAGGTTCTCGGCCATCCACTCCTGCCCACCGATCACGATGGTGGCGTAGCTGTTCCCCGACTGGTCAACCAAACTCCCATAGGTGAGCGAAGGGTTGAGGTGCGTGACCGGTGCACCGCCACCACCCGGCGTTGACGGTTCATCCTTTTTGCAGGACGGAAGGAGCATGAGGCCCGCGAGGGTCATGTACAGGGCGGGAAAAATCTTACGTGGCATGCGCGCAGAGTGTGTGGTCAAGCTGAACGAACGGTCAAAAAGCGAAGACCTCCAAGAAGCTTGGAGGCCTTGCTGCTAGATGGAGTGGGACCTACTGGATTCGAACCAGTGACCTCATGCGTGTGAAGCATGCGCTCTGAACCAGCTGAGCTAAGGTCCCGAAGGGGGTGCAAAAGTATGAAAGAAGAACATCCCGCAAGGGGCGTGACCTCCTGGAACCTCCATCGCGCATCCCCGTTCCTTGTGGAAGCAGCCGGATTCGAACCAGCGACCCTCTGCTTGTAAGGCAGATGCTCTGAACCAGCTGAGCTATGCTTCCATTGCCACCGGGGCCGGACCCAATGGCGGCCGCGAAGGTAACCCTTGGAACGATGCCGCACCGCCTCAGGCCCGGACACCTGCCTGCACGGCCACATGCAGTTACTCGCATCCACGCGTTCATTCATTCGTCGCCATGAATGAACAGTCCGGTCATGGAGGAGGAGGAGCACACGCGGTCATCTGGCGGACAATGCACTGATTTTCAACGATTAAAAACCTCATTGTCAAGGGATTGTCACATTTGTTCATCATTCATCAAAAAAAGTTGGACAAAAACTTGGCAGGGATTGATCAGCCTTCTACTTTTGTCCAAGAGTTGAACACAAATCCTAAACAGACGGCCATGTCCACCATCGAGTTCCAGCAGCACCTTATCGGTCTCCGTCAGCAACTCTATTACTTCGCGCTCAGCCTGACGAAGGACCGCGACGACGCCCTCGACCTCCTGCAGGAGAGCACGCTGCGAGCGCTCACCTTCCAGGACAAGTTCAAGGAGGATACCAACCTGAAGGCGTGGTTGTACACCATCATGAAGAACACCTTCATCAACGACCATCGCCGGGCCAAGCGGACCCGCGCCGTGATGGACAGCGTGGAGCGCGAGCGCACCACCGCCCGTCGGGTGCACACCCCCGCCACCTCGGAGAGCCGCATGGTGCGCTCCGAGATCGACCGCAGCCTGGACCGGCTGGACGAAACCTTCCGCGAGCCGTTCGTGATGCACCACGAAGGCTTCAAATACCACGAGATCGCCGCACACCTTGGCATACCGGTGGGTACTGTGAAGAGCCGCATCCACCAGGCCCGCCAGCGCCTGATGCGCATGCTCACCGACAAACCGCTCGCCGCTTGAGCCGCTCCGCCCTGGTGATCGGTGCCGGTTTCGCCGGGATCTCTGCCGCAGCCTCCCTGGCGCGCCGGGGCTTCGCCGTCACCGTGGTGGAAAAGAACCACGCAGCCGGCGGGCGTGCCCGCGTACTGCGCGAGAACGGATTCAACTACGACATGGGGCCCAGCTGGTATTGGATGCCCGACGTGTTCGAACAGTGGTTCGCCAGCTTCGGCCACAAGGTCAGCGATCACTACGACCTTGTTCGGCTCGACCCCTCCTACCAGGTGATCAATGGGCCCTCCGACCGATGGCACGTGCCGGCGGGTCGCGAGGCCCTGAAAGCCTTCTTCGACCGGGTGGAACCCGGCGCTGGAGCCCAGCTCGACCGTTTCCTGGATGAGGCCCGGACCAAGTATGAACTGGGCATGCAGGAACTGGTGCATCGGCCCAGCCTGAGTTGGAGCGAGTACGCCCATCCCAAGCTGGTGTCGGGCATCCTGCGCAGCACGGTCTTCCGTTCCCTGCGCGCCCACGTCGCCGATCACTTCCGTGACCCGCGGTTGCGCCAGTTGATGGAATTCCCGGTACTCTTCCTAGGCGCCACGCCGGACCGCACCCCGGCGCTGTACAGCCTGATGAACCACGCGGACATGGACCTGGGCACATGGTACCCCATGGGTGGCATGGGTCGCATCGTGGAGGGCATGGTCAAGGTGGCGCGTGAGCAGGGCGCCCGGTTCCTGATGGGCCACCCCGTGCTGGAGGTCATCGTGCGTGAGGGCCGGGCCACCGGGGTACGCACCGTGCACGGCGACCTCTTCGCCGATGTGGTGGTGGCCGGGGCCGACTACCACCATGTGGACCAGCAGTTGCTACCGCATGGTTCACGCGCCTATTCATCCACGTATTGGGACCGCCGGGTGATGGCGCCCTCCTCCCTCCTCTTCTACCTCGGATTCAACACGCGGCTGAAGGACCTGGTGCACCACAACCTGTTCTTCGACGAGGATCTGGACCGGCACGCCCGGGAGATCTACGACCGCCCCCAGTGGCCGAGCAAACCGCTCATGTATGTGTCCGCCCCATCGGTCACGGACCCCGCCATCGCCCCGGCCGGACACGAGAACGTCTTCGCCCTGATCCCCATCGCTCCCGGGCTGCCCGACACGCCGGAGGTGCGCAGGAACTACCTTGACCGCGTGCTCGACAGGCTTTCCGGACACACCGGTCAGGACGTTCGGCGCCACCTGGTCCAGGAGCGGAGCTACTGCATCGCCGATTTCGAACAGGACTACAACGCCTTCAAGGGCAACGCCTACGGACTGGCCAACACCCTGATGCAGACCGCCGTGCTGAAGCCCCGGATGAAGAGCCGCAAGGTGGCTGGACTTTACTACACCGGCCAGCTCACCGTACCCGGTCCCGGGGTGCCGCCCGCCCTCATCAGCGGACAGGTGGTTGCCGGGCTAATTGACAAGGACCTCCAACGCATGCGCGCATGAACACCCTGGCGCTTTATGATGCGGTGTGCTTGAAGGCAAGCCGCCACACCACCTACAGCTACAGCACCTCCTTTTCGCTCGGCATCCGTTCACTGGACCGCCGTTTCCACGACCCGATCCACGCCATCTATGGCTTCGTGCGCTTCGCGGACGAGATCGTGGACACCTTCCATGAACACGACAAGGCGGTCCTGCTGCGCCGTTTCAGGGAGGACACCTACACGGCCATCGCCGAGGGCATCAGCCTGAACCCGATCCTTCACAGCTTCCAGCGCGTGGTGAACCGCTATGGCATCGAGCGGGAACTTTACGACACCTTCCTGGACAGCATGGACATGGACCTGCGTGACACTGCGCACGACAGGGGCAGCTACGAACGGTACATCTTGGGCAGCGCCGAAGTGGTGGGCCTCATGTGCCTGCGCGTATTCTGCGAGGGTGATGGCGCCAAATACGCCGCACTCAAGGCGCCAGCCATGCGGCTGGGGTCGGCCTTCCAGAAGGTGAACTTCCTGCGCGACCTGAAGGACGACCACCAGAGCCTTGGCCGCACCTACTTCCCCGGCGTGGACGTGAGCCGGATGGACGATGCCACGAAGCAGGCGATCGAGTCCGACATCAGCGCGGACTTCGATGCGGCCATCCAGGGGATACGTCAACTGCCTCGGGGTGCCCGTTTCGGCGTGTACATCGCCTACGTCTACTACCTCAACCTGTTCCGCAAGATCAAGGCGCTGCCCACCGAGCGCATCCTGCAGGAGCGGGTGCGGGTGCGCAACCGCCGCAAGCTGGCCCTGCTGACCACGAGCTACCTGCGCCACAGCTTCGGCATGCTCTGATGGTCACCGTGCTTGACATGGCGGAACAGGTGGTGCTCGTGGATGAGCAGGACGTGGCCATCGGTACGCGAGGCAAGCTGGATGTGCACCGCAGCGGGGAGTTGCATCGCGCCTTCTCGGTCTTCGCGTTCGACGCTCAGGACCGCCTGATCCTGCAGCAGCGGGCCGAGGGAAAATACCACAGCGGCGGGCTCTGGACCAACACGTGCTGCAGCCATCCCCGACCCGGAGAGCCGGTGCTGGAGGCCGTGGCGCGGCGCCTGCGCGAGGAAATGGGCATCGAGGGTTGCGACCTTGAACACCAGTTCACCTTCATCTACCGCGCCGAGGTGGGGAACGGGCTCGTGGAGCATGAGCTGGACCACGTGGTCTTTGCCCGCCACACCGGCGCAGCGGATCCCGACCCCGCCGAGGTGATGGCCTGGCGTGCTCTCTCCATCGACGAGCTGGATCGCGAATTGAGCGACGCACCAGACCGGTTCACCAAATGGCTGCGCATATGCTGGCCCATGGTGAGGGACCGGCGCACCCACGGCCTGCGTCGCGCGGTCTGACACGGACCCCGCATACACCCGGACTTTACATGGCCATGCAGCGTCCCACCGTGACCATCCACTGGCTGCGCCGTGACCTCCGGCTGCACGACAACCACGGCCTGTTCCGCGCCCTGACCGAGCACGGCGAGGTGCTGCCCCTTTTCATCTTCGACACCACGATCCTCGACCGGTTGGAGGACCGCAGCGACCGTCGCGTGGACCTCATCCATCGCGCGCTCTGCGGACTTCAGGAACAGCTCGCCCGCATGGGGTCCACCCTGGTGGTTGAGCATGGTGACCCGGAGAGGGTCTGGAAGGACCTGCTCGCCCGGTTCGATGTGAAGGCCGTCACCACCAACCACGATCACGAGCCATACGCCGTTGCCAGGGACAGGGCGGTAGGCGAACTCCTCGCGGCACAGGGCATCCCATTCAGGACCTTCAAGGACATCAGCATCTTCGAACGCGCGGAGGTGGTGAAGGACGATGGCGGGCCGTACACCGTGTTCACGCCCTACATGCGCAAGTGGAGGAGCCTGTTCCATCCGGGGATGGCGCAGTCCTTCCCCAGCGAGGCGCATGCGGGTTCCTTCCACCGCACCGCACCGCTTCCGGTCCCCCCCCTGGATGCCCTTGGGTTCCGATCCACGGACCTCGTGCTGCCTCCGACGACCATCAGCGATGAGCTGCTCAACGGGTACGCCAGGACCCGGGACCTGCCGGCAGTGGCTGGGACGAGCCGCATGAGCGCCCACCTGCGCTTCGGCACGGTGAGCGTGCGCGAACTGGTGCGCCGTTCAATGGACAACGCACCGAAATACCTCAACGAGCTCATCTGGCGTGAGTTCTACATGCAGGTGCTCTGGCACAATCCGCACGCCGTGCGAAGCGCCATCAAGCCCGCCTATGACCGCATCGCCTGGCGCGCCAGCGAGCAGGATCTCCACGACTGGACCCAGGGGCGCACAGGCTACCCCTTGGTGGACGCAGGCATGCGGGAACTGCTGGCCACGGGCCACATGCACAACCGGGTGCGGATGGTGGTCGCCAGCTTCCTCACCAAGCACCTGCTGATCGACTGGCGTCTGGGCGAGGCCTGGTTCGCCGCCAGGCTGCTGGACTTCGAACTGAGCAGCAACAACGGCGGCTGGCAGTGGGCGAGCGGTTCGGGCTGCGATGCGGCCCCCTACTTCAGGGTGTTCAACCCAAGACTTCAGCTTGAAAAGTTCGACCCAGCGTTAAACTATGTGAAGAAGTGGGTGCCTGAAGTGGGTTCGGCAGACTATGTGCGGCCCATCGTCGTTCATGAGGAGGCGAGGCGCCGCGCACTGGAAGTTTACGGGGATGCGCTCCGACCCGGCCCTCGCCGAACCGAACACCAACACGAATTGTTCACCTGACATCATGCCACGCAAGAAAAAACCCATCGTACTGTCACAGCCCGTCCGCAACGGCCTGTCCTCCATCAAGGTGCGGCTGGACGCTCGCACCGTGATCACGCTGGCGAGCCTGAAGGCGCTCGATTTCTGGAAGCAGCGCTATCCGAAGGCCGAGGTAATCGGCTGAGGCCATGAAGGTGCACGTGATCGAACGGTCCCAGCTGCTGCCCATCGGCATCGATGAGGCCTGGTCGTTCTTCAGCACCCCGCGGAACCTGGCGGTGATCACGCCGCCCGACCTCGCGCTCCGCATACGGGAGCCCTTTGATGACACACCGGCCCACAACGGCCAGATGATCCGCTACACGGTGAAGCCGCTTCTGGGCATTCCGCTGTCCTGGCTTACCCGCATCGAACGCGTGGAAGCTCCCCGGCTTTTCGTGGATACGCAATTGCGCGGCCCCTACCGGCGCTGGTACCATGAGCATCATTTCGAGGAGGTGCCGGGCGGCACGCTGATGCGGGACCGCGTGGAATACGCGCTGCCACTGGGTCCGCTCGGGGACCTTATGCACGGGATCGTTGTCCGGCGGAAAGTGGAGCGTATCTTCGAATTCCGCAGGCAGGTCCTGGAAGGCCTCTTCCAGCAGCGACCGCCCGCGGACACGAACGCCCTGCGTGCATGAGCCCCTGGACCGCGGCACTGTATGTGACCGCCACATTCATCGCGATGGAAGGTGTGGCATGGGCCACGCACAAGTATGTCATGCACGGTTTTCTGTGGTCGCTCCACAGGGACCACCACCACAAGGACCAGTACAGCGCGCTGGAGCGCAACGATTGGTTCTTCGTTATCTTCGCCGTTCCCTCCATGATCCTCTTCATCCTGGGCGGCCAGCTTGGGGCGAACACGCCGTGGGGATGGCTGGGGCTGGGCATACTCATTTATGGCGTGGCCTATTTCCTGGTGCATGAGGTGTTCATCCACCGGCGCCTGCCCTGGTTCCGCAACACCCGGAGCCGCTACCTCCTGGCCGTGCGCCGTGCACATAAAATGCACCACAAGCACCTGGGGAAGGAGGACGGTGAATGCTTCGGCATGCTTATCGTACCCATCCGCTTCCTGCGCGAAGCAGCGCGTAGCAGAGGCGCGGAAGCCCCTGGGCAGCCAGCACCACCCATCGGCACCTCCGCGTCCGCCGGGCTCAGGTAGGAAACGCCGCGGTCGAGGTCGTGCAGCATGCGCAATATGGCGCCCTTGCATGGACTGCGAGCGAATCGCACGAATGGGAACCTGAGGGCCGGACTCCGCGGTGAGGGAGTTCGTGGAATGTTCGATGTGCAGAAGCGTATGTGTGCAGATGGAACCCGCTCTTGGCATGGCCCGCAGGCTGCATGCCTTTTATGCGGCGTGGACCCGGGGAGTAGCCCAAGTAGCACACGACAGGTTCTGGCGTTCGTAAACCCGCACCCACCCACAGCTGGTTGTTGAACAGGGCGGACGGCAGGCCCACGGCGGACGTCCGGGCCGGGTACTTTTGCCCGGGGAGCCATGGGACAGCACCTGCAGAGGATCGGCAGCTACCTGAACCACCTGGTGCGGGCAAAAGGCGCGCACGGCGTGCACTCACCGTTCGTTTATACGCTCATCACCGAGGTGTTGCGGGTCGATCACGAGCGACCCGAGTTCGCCGAGATCGAACAGTTCCGTGAGGCGCTGCTGGCCAGTGATGCACAGATCCAGGTGAACGACCTGGGCGCGGGATCGCGGGTGCTGGACCAGCCTGTGCGCGAAGTGGCCGACATGGCGCGCACCGCACTGAAGCCCGCAGTGCAGGCCAGGCTCCTCTTCCGCCTCGCCCGCTACTTCCAACCCTCCACGGTGCTGGAACTGGGCACCTCCTTCGGGCTAACCACCCTGTACCTGGCGCTTGCTGCCGATGAGGGGGAGGTCACCACCATCGAGGGCTGTCCGCGCACCTTCCAGATCGCACAGCACCATTTTGAACGGTCACGGCTCACCAACATCCACCCGGTGCTTGGCTCCTTCCGCACCAGGCTGCCCGATGCGCTGCGGGGCATGGAACACCTTGACATGGCCTTCCTTGACGGCCACCACGACAGGGCCGCCACCATGGACTACTTCGAGCTCTGCCTCACCAAGTCGCATCCCGGCACGGTGCTCATACTGGACGATGTGCACTGGAGCAGGGGCATGGAGGAGGCATGGGAGGCGGTGAAGGCCCATCCACGGGTGACCGTCACGATCGACCTCTACGACATGGGCCTCGTCTTCCTGCGCACCGAACAGGCCCGCCAGCATTTTCGTTTGCGTTACTGACCCGCGCACCGCACGCACCACCAACCCCTCCGAACAGCCATGAAGATCTACACACGCACGGGGGACAAGGGCGAGACCGGCCTGCTGGGGGGGCAGCGCGTGGCCAAGAACGACGCCCGCATCGAAGCATACGGCACGGTGGATGAGCTCAACAGCCATGTGGGCCTGTTGCGGGACCAATGCCCTGGGGAGCACCGGCTCCTGCTGGAACAGGTGCAGCACACGCTTTTCGCCCTTGGGGCACGGCTCGCATGCACCACCACCGAGGATGCCGAACGGTTCCAGGTACCCGCACTGGAAGCGGACCAGGTGCGTGCGCTGGAGGCGGCCATGGACGCAATGGACAAGGACCTGCCAGCGATGCGGAACTTCATCCTGCCCGGAGGACACCCCAGCGTTTCACAGGCCCATATCTGCCGGACCGTGTGCCGCCGCGCGGAACGCCGCGTAGTGGACCTGGCTGCCGTGGCGGACGTGCCGGAGGTCGCCGTGGAGTACCTGAACCGCCTCAGCGACCTGTTCTTTGTGCTCGCCCGGCACATCGGGCTGCGCCTGCAGGTGGGCGAGACCCCTTGGAAGCCGCGTGGCTGAAGGCCGCGAGCCGCTCCGGGCGGGCGGTTGAAAACTCGCACCCCCCGGGTGGGACGTCCGTATATATTTGCGCCCGTTTCACCGGAACGAGCAACCCGCGCCCGATGTATTGGACACTTGAACTGGCCTCCTACCTGGAGGACGCACCCTGGCCCGCCACCAAGGATGAGCTCATCGATTTCGCCATGCGTACCGGTGCTCCCCTGGAGGTGGTGGAGAACCTGCAGGCCATCGAGGATGACGAGGAGGTGTTCGAGAGCATCGAGGACATCTGGCCGGACTACCCCTCCAAGGAGGATTTCTTCTTCAACGAGGACGAATACTGAGCGCCCCGAGGCGCCGACGAGGACCCCCGGCCCACGCCGGGGGTCCTCGTTTTCGGGGGCCACGCTCCACGGGCGGTGCTTCCTCGCCCGGAGGCCCTAACTTCGCGCGCCTTCGGCGCACCGCCGCTGGTGACCCCCGCGGGACCCATCCCCGCATGAAGCCATGATCGGAGTCCTCAACAAAGCCATCAAGTCGATCTTCGGTGACAAGGCCACACGCGACCTCAAGGAGATCGCACCGCTCGTGGAGCAGGTGAAGGCCAGGTACGCCGAACTCGCCAACCTTGACCACGACGGCCTCCGCGAACGGAGCGCGGCCTTGCGCACCCGCATACGTGAGCGCATCCGCACCGAGCAGGAGCAGGCGAACGCCCTGCGCGCGGAGATCGACGCCGAACCAGGCATGGACATCCACGCCCGTGAGGAGCGCTACCAGCGCATCGACAAGCTGGAGGGCACCATGGTGGCCTCCATCGAGGAAGTGCTCATCGAGATCCTCCCGGAGGCGTTCGCCATCATGAAGGACACGGCACGCCGGTTCAAGGAGAACCCGGAACTGCGCGTCAGGGCAACGGACATGGACCGGCAGCTCGCCGCCGCGCGCGGCCAGGTGCGGGTGGAGGGCGAGCACGCCATCTGGAGCAATAATTGGATGGCCGCCGGCAGCACCATCACCTGGGACATGGTGCATTACGATGTGCAGCTCATCGGTGGCATCGCGCTCCACAAGGGCCGCATCGCGGAAATGGGCACCGGTGAGGGAAAGACGCTCGTGGCCACGCTGCCCGTTTTCCTGAACGCCCTTGCCGGACGCGGCGTACACGTGGTGACGGTGAACGACTACCTCAGCAAGCGCGACAGCGAATGGATGGGGCCGGTATACGAGTTCCACGGCCTCAGTGTGGACTGCATCGACAAGCATCAGCCACATTCAGACGCAAGAAGAAAAGCTTATCAG
>CAZUNW010000044.1:0-4586 GCA_964621425.1 uncultured Chryseobacterium sp.
GGGGTAGATGTAGTCCGCGGTGAACTTGCTGTAGGTCTTGATGGTGTGCGCGACCACTTTGGTGCTGTACTGCTCCCAGAGCGGATTGCCCTCCTTGGGGTAGTAGCTCATGCAGAGCACGTTGTTGGTCTTCACAGGCTGGTTCATCGCGTCCCAGATGAACTTACGGCTGCTGGCGAAGGCGACGTCGCGCACATTCCTGCTCTTGTACACCCAGGTCTTGGTGCCGCTGCTGCGCTCCTTCTCGTTGTCCAGCGCTTCTTCCGGGGTGACGATCATGACCGGCTTCGTGCTGGTGCGGGCCTGCGCGAGGCGCTTCTGCTGGGTGGCGGTGAGCACGCTGGAGGCGTTGGCCCATTCGCCGGTGGCCGCCACGATGTGGTCACTGGGCACGGTGATGCTGAGCGTGTAGTCACCGAAGTCGAGCGTGAACTCGCCCGAGCCGAGGAACTGCTTGTGCATCCAGCCGCTGTAGTCCATGTAGGCGCACATGCGCGGATAGAAGTGCGCGATGGTGAAGAGGTAGTTGTCCTCCTCGGGGAAGTACTCGTAGCCGGCACGGCCTCCCCACTTGGAGCGGTCGTTGATCCAGTTCCACCAGCTGACCTTGAAGCTGAAAGTGGCGCCGGGGGCGAGCGGCTTGGGCAGGTCCACCCGCATCATGGTCTTGTTGATGGTGAACTTCAGCTTGCCGCCGCTGGCATCGGTGACGCTGGTGATCTTGTAGCCGCCGTCGAAAGGGTGCACCCACTTGTCCACCTGATCGAAGGTGACGCTGTCGGGCAGGGTGCCGGTGCGCGTGGTGTTGGCGTCGCTGTTCGGCTCGAAGATGTTCTGGTCGAGCTGCAGCCAGAGGTACTCGAGCTTGTCGGGGTTCTGGTTGTGGTAGGTGATGGTCTCGTAGCCCGTCAACTTCGGCAAAACCCCTTCCCCAGCCTTGGGCTCGGTGATCTCCACATGGATGTCGTAGTCGGCCTTCATCTGCCAGTAGGCGTGGCCGGGGGCTCCGCTGGCGGTGCGCTGCTCGTTGGGCGTGGGCAGTTCCTGGTCGAGCTGGCGGAACTTGTCGCGTCCGTAGCGGGGTGAGTCCTGGGCGAGGACGGTGCCGATCATCAATAATGCAATGGCGGAGAACGCGTGCTTCAGAGACATAAGGGCGAAAATACGGGCGACCGGCCGGACCATGGGATGGACGATCTTTGTCACGGAATGAACGTCCCCCTGCTCGCCCTCGGGCTGGTGCTAACTGCCGCCCCCCACGACTTCTTCGTTTCCATCCTCACCATACGGCATTCCCCCGCCACGCAGACCCTCGACCTAACCTGGCGCATCACCGCCCATGACCTGGAGCATGCCCTGGAGACGGTTGCACCGCTGAAACTCGGCTCTACAAAGGAGCACCCCCGTGCGGACAGCCTGCTGAACGCCTACTTCATCCAGCACCTCGTCCTCATGCAGGACAAGCAGCTCGCCTGGAAGTGGATCGGCAAGGAGCTGGACGGGGAGACCCTATACTGCTACCTGCAGGTCGACAGCATCGACACCCCGGACGACCTGCTCGTGCTCAACACGCTGCTTCAGGAGGCCTTCGTGGACCAGCAGAACCTCGTGCACCTCGAGGGACAGGGCAGGCCCACACGGTCCCACACCTTTGTCCGCGGCTCCGGGCCGCACCAGTTCGCACCCTGACCGGTGCATGACCGAAGCCGGCCGCAGTAACTTCGGCACATCCTATGCGCCCCTCCGCGCTCAAGTACACGCTTGCCTACCTGGTCCCGCTGGCCGTGGCCGTTTCCATCGGGCTGGCAAGCGCATGGTCATTCGCCGCGGTGGCCTTCATCTTCGGACTTCTCCCCGCCATAGAGCTGGTGATGCCACCGGACCCACGCAACATGGACGCCCTGCAGGAGGACCTGGCGCGGGAGGACCGCCTCTACGACCTCATCCTGCACAGCATGGTGCCCATTCAATGGGGCCTGTTGGTTTACTTCCTGCACCAGCTGTCGGACCAACCGGCCCTTGCATGGACTGCAAAGCTGGGGATGACCACCGCCTTCGGCATGGCCTGCGGGGTGCTGGGCATCAATGCGGCGCACGAGCTTGGGCACCGCCCCACGAAGCATGAGCAGTTCATGGCCAAGGCCCTGCTGCTCACCACCCTTTACATGCACTTCTTCATCGAGCACAACCGCGGGCACCACAAGAACGTGAGCACCGATGACGACCCAGCGAGCAGCAGGCGCGGCGAGTGGCTCTACTCCTTCTTCCTGCGCACCATAACGGGCAGCTGGATGAGCGCATGGAGCCTGGAAGCGGCGCGGCTCCGGAAAAAGAGCCTGAGGCCGTGGGGCTGGCGGAACGAGATGCTGCGCTTCCAACTGATGCAGGCCGGCCTGGTCGTCTCCATCGCGCTGGTATGCGGTCCGGAGGTGATGGCCTGGTTTCTCGGAGCCGCCCTCATCGGCATCCTGCTCCTGGAAACGGTGAACTACATCGAACACTACGGCCTGCGGCGCAAGCGCAACGGAGATACATACGAGCGTCCGCTGCCCATCCACTCCTGGAACTCCGACCATCCGCTGGGCCGACTGCTGCTGCTGGAACTGACCCGCCACAGTGACCACCACTACCTGGCCAGCCGCAAGTACCAGGTGCTGCGCCACTTCGACGAGAGCCCCCAGCTCCCCGCCGGATACCCGGCCATGATGGCCCTGGCCTTCCTCCCGCCGCTGTGGTTTCGCGTGATGGACCGCGAACTGGACCGGCTGAAGGCCAGTTCCGGTGGCGAGGCGCTCGCTTGAACCGAGGGACCGCACATGCCCAGCTCCGCCATGCCCCCACCGGATTTCGACCACGTGGTGATCGGGAGTGGTTTCGGCGGCTCGGTCGCCGCGCTGCGCCTGAGCGAGAAAGGCCACCGGGTGCTGGTGCTCGAAAAGGGCCGGTGGTTCAACGCGCCCGGCGACTTCCCCCGCACAAACTGGGACGTGCGCCGATGGCTCTGGTGGCCGCTGATGGGATGCCGTGGGATCCTTCAGCTCAACTTCTTCCGCCACATCACGGTGCTCAGCGGGACCGGCGTGGGCGGCGGCTCGCTCGTGTACGCCAACACCCTGCCCGTGCCCAGCAGCCCCTTCTTCCATTCAGGCAGCTGGAAGGGCCTCTGCGATTGGGAGCAGGAGCTCGCCCCCTACTACGCCCTCGCCAAGCGCATGCTGGGTGCCGAGCGCCACCCCTACACCCGCGCCAGCGACCGCGTGATGCAGGACCTGGCCAAGGACCTTGGCCTCACCGACGCGTTCGATACCGTGGACGCCGCCGTGCACTTCGGCACCCCCGGGGTCACGGTGAAGGACCCGTATTTCGGCGGCAAGGGACCGGACCGGACCGGATGCATCCAATGCGGCGCGTGCATGCTGGGCTGCCGGCACAATGCGAAGAACACCCTCGACAAGAACTACCTCCACCTGGCACAGGGGCTCGGTTGCACCATAAGGGCGAACGCCCAGGTGATGGACGTGCTACCGTTGAGCCCGGACGGCGCAGCGGGCTACCGTATCACCTACCGTGACCCCGGTCGCTGGTGGGCACGCAGGCGCACGGTGACGGCGCGCGGCGTGGTCTTCGCCGGTGGCGTGATGGGCACCATGGACCTGCTGCTCAAGCTGAAGCGGCGCAGCCTGCCGCGCCTGTCAGACAGGGTGGGCCATGGCGTGCGCACGAATTCGGAAAGCCTCATCGGCGTCACAACCTTCGACCGCAAGGCCACCTACTCCGAGGGCATCGCCATCGGATCCATCGTTCAGCTGGACCCCCAGCGCCATGTGGAGCCGGTGAAATACCCACCCGGGAACGGCATCTGGCGCATCCTGATGGCCCCCATGGTGAAGGGGAGCACCTGGCCACGGCGGTTGCTGAACATGGTGATCCTGCCGCTGCGGGAACCCTGGGCCTACCTGCGCACCTTACTGGTCAGCGATTGGAGCAGGCGCACCCACATCCTCCTCTACATGGAGAGCATCGACTCCACCCTCCGGTTGGAACGGCGCAGGGCGGGTGGCATGGGCAGTTCGTTGGGCACCGGCCGCGCTCCCACGGCGTTCAACCCGCAGGCGCAGGACATCGCACACCGGGTGGAGCGCATCATCAACGGCAAGGCCATGGTCATGGTGCAGGAATCGCTCCTGGGAATCCCGTCGACGGCACACATCCTCGGGGGAGCCTGCATGGGCCGCGATGCCACGGAAGGGGTGATCGACCGCAACAACCGCGTCTTTGGCTATTCGGACATGTGGATCTGTGATGGCAGCTCCATCTCCGCCAATCCCGGTGTGAACCCCAGCCTGACGATCACGGCCCTCGCCGAGCGCGCAATGGCGCAGGTGCCAGAACGCAGGCACTGATCCCCGACAACCACCATGCAACGCAGGGAGAAGGCCGAATTCGTGGCACAAAAGCTGGCTGCGCTCTATCCACGGACCAGTGTGCCACTGGACCACGAGGACCCCTTCACCCTGCTCGTGGCCGTGGTGCTGAGCGCCCAATGCACGGACAAGCAGGTCAACGTCGTCACCGCCGACCTCTTC
>CAZUNW010000044.1:4596-5603 GCA_964621425.1 uncultured Chryseobacterium sp.
TCCATCTTCCTGTCGCTCATGTTCATCATCATCGAGATCACCCCGCTGCTCTTCGCGAAGGCACGCTCCCCCCAGGCGATGATGCGGATGGACGTGGAGGAGATCCGCGCGATCATCCGGCCATGCGGGCTGTCACCCATGAAGAGCAAGGGGATCCACGGCCTGTCCCGCATCATCGTGGAGCAGCACGGCGGGCGAGTGCCCGCGGACATGGAAGCCCTGGAACGGATGCCGGGCGTGGGGCACAAGACCGCCAGTGTGGTGATGGCACAGGCTTTCGGTGTACCCGCATTCCCGGTGGACACCCACATCCACCGGCTGGCGTGGCGCTGGACATTGAGCACCGGCCACAGCGTGGAACGCACAGAGGCCGACCTCAAGAAGCTTTTCCCGGCGGAAACGTGGAATGACCTGCACCTGCGCATCATCTACTTCGGCCGGGAATACTGCCCGGCAAAGGGCCATGACCCACGGAAGTGCCCCATCTGCAGCGTGGTGGGCCGCAGGGAGCTCTTCGGCCGCGACTAGTTCAGGATGATGGGCACGGGCCCGATCGGCCTGGCTTCCACCACGGCGAGGGCCCTGCTGTAAGCGATGATGGCGCGGATGGTGGCCTGGCGCGGACCGGGGCATTCCGGCGTGGCATGGTGCATGGAGGAGCGGCGGTCGCGACGGCGGGGAGTAATGTGCTTCATGCGCTTGGTTTGCGTGATCCTTTCAGGATAACGGCATCAGCTCAGTGTTTATTGTGCCCCACTCCCCACCCCTGGAAAAGTGAACGCCGGCTTACGGGCCGGCGCTCATGGACATGCAGCTGGCGGGGCTACTCGCGGTCCAGCTGGATGTCATTCTCGTTGATCCGCTTGCGCATGTTGATCAGCGCATAGCGCATGCGGCCAAGAGCGGTATTGATGCTTACACCGGTCTGCTCGGCGATCTCCTTGAAGCTCATGCTGAGGTAGGTGCGCATCACCACCACCTCACGCTGCTCCTCGGGCAGGTGCTCG
>CAZUNW010000044.1:5613-9334 GCA_964621425.1 uncultured Chryseobacterium sp.
CACATCCGCGTCGATCTGCGCGTTCACCAGGCGCTGCTGCGCGTTCTCGCGCACCTCGGGGATGCGGGCGAAGACGTCCTGCTCGTCCGTGCTCCGCGACATGCGCATCTTCCGGGCACGGCGGAAATGGTCGATGACCTTGTTCCCGGCGATACGGAGCACCCACGGAAGGAACTTCCCCTCCTCCCGATAGCCGCCGGCCTTGATGGTATCCACCACCTTGATGAAGGTCTCCTGGAAGATATCCTCGGTGGTCGCGCGGTCGCGGACCTTCACATGGATATGGGCCCAGACCTTACGCTTGTGGCGAGCCAGCAAGACTTCGAACCCCCGCTCGTCGCCTGCCACATAGGCACGCACGAGCTCCTCGTCGGTAAGCACCTTCTTTCGCATGTGACCTTCCCTTGTTTAGGTGTAGAGGACTCAGGAACAGGGTAGAGGTCACGCGATGGGCGGAGGGGTGTTTGTGTTTGGGTCGACCGACCTGCAGGCCGGGACTTGATATCTGGACGCGGTACGGGGATAGAACGTTGCCTTGGGGCCCTTATTGTGAACGCCGGCTAATTTCTTCCCGTGGTAGCACGAATATAGCATGAACGCGGCCTCCCCGCAACAGGTTGCGCTAATTTTGCCGCCTTGCCAGCCCCTGCACGTACCCGACGGAAAGCAACCGGGAAATCCCCGGCCACCCCGCCCGCCCCATCCCGGTCACCCGGGCTGATCCGGGTGCAGGGCGCACGCGTCCACAACCTGAAGAACATCGATGTGGACATCCCACGCGGCAAGCTGGTGGTGGTCACCGGACTGAGCGGCAGTGGCAAGAGCAGCCTGGCCTTTGACACGCTTTATGCGGAGGGCCAGCGGCGTTACGTGGAAAGCCTCAGCAGCTATGCGCGCCAGTTCATGGGCCGGTTGGAGAAACCGGACGTGGACCGCATCCTCGGCATCAGCCCCGCCATCGCCATCGAGCAGAAGGTGATGACGCGCAACCCCCGGAGCACGGTGGGCACCAGCACGGAGGTGTACGACCACCTGAAGCTCCTTTTCGCCCGCATCGGCCGGACGTTCAGCCCCGTGAGCGGAGAACCGGTGAAGCGCCACACCGTGGAGGACGTGCTGGCCGCCGTGCATGCATACCCGGCCGGATCGGCCGTGCTCATCCTCTGCCCGATCCACCTGCCGGAGGGGCGTGGACTGGAAGCCCATCTCGACGTGCTTCACCAGCAGGGCTATGCCCGTGTGCACGACGGCCTTTCGGTGCACCGCATCGAGGACCTGCTGGCTGCGGCATCCCTCCCCTCCGGCACATGGAGCCTTGTGGTGGACCGCGTAACAGTGAGCCCGGGGGACACCGAGAACGACAGCCGGATCGCGGACAGCTCCGAGGCCGCCTTCTTCGAAGGGCGCGGGGAACTGGTGCTGCTTGGACAGGATGCGGGCGGTGGCGACCGCCGCACCGTGCTGAGCGACCGCTTCGAACGCGATGGCATCCGTTTCGAGGAGCCAAGCACCAACCTGTTCAGCTTCAATGATCCGGTGGGCGCCTGCCCCCAGTGCGAGGGTTATGGCAGCGTCATCGGCATCGACCACGACCTCGTGGTTCCGGACCAGGGACTCAGCGTCTATGACGAATGCGTGGCACCCTGGCGTGGTGAGAAGCTCGGCGAGTGGCGCGCCCACTTCATCGAGGCTGCCGCCGTCCACGACTTCCCCATCCACCGGCCCTACCGCGAGCTTACCGCCGCCCAGCGCCAGCTGCTGTGGAAGGGCGCGCGCGGCCTGCGCGGCATCGACGCCTTCTTCCGCTACGTGGAGGAGAAAAGCTACAAGATCCAGTACCGCGTGCTGGCCAGCAGGTACCGGGGCAAGACCACCTGCCCATCCTGCGAGGGTTCGCGCCTGCGCCAGGAGGCCGGCTACGTGCGCATCGCCGGCCGCACCATCACCGAACTTGTGCGCATGCCCATCGATCCGCTGCTGGTCTTCTTCAAGGAGTTGCGGCTCGAGGAAAAGGATGCCCTGGTCGCCGCGCGGCTGCTCACAGAGATCCGCAACCGGCTGCAATACCTGAGCGATGTGGGCGTGGGCTACCTCACGCTGGACCGCCGGAGCAACACCTTGAGCGGGGGCGAGACGCAACGCATCGACCTGGCCACCTCGCTGGGCAGCAGCCTGGTGGGCAGCATGTACATCCTCGACGAACCCAGCATCGGCCTGCACCCGCGGGACACCCTGCGCCTGATCGGGGTGCTGAAGCGGCTGCGCGACCTGGGCAACACCGTGATCGTGGTGGAACACGACGAGGAGGTGATGCGCGCGGCAGACCACATCATCGACATGGGCCCTGCAGCCGGATCGCACGGAGGTCAGGTGGTTTTCCAAGGGGACCATACAGCGCTCCTTTCGAGCGAAAGCCTCACCGCGCGCTACCTCACGGGCAGGGAACGCATCGAACGGCCCGCAAGGCGGCGAACGGCAAGGGACCGCATCGTGGTGCGTGGGGCGCGCGAGAACAACCTGAAGGACATCGACGTGGCATTCCCCCTGCACATGCTCACCGTGGTCACCGGGGTGAGCGGCAGCGGCAAGACCACTCTGGTGAAGCGCATCCTCTACCCCGCCGTGCGCCGCGAATTGGAGGGCTTCAGCGAGCGTCCGGGTGAGCACGGCGTGCTGGACGGGGATGTGCGCCGCCTGCAGGCCGTGGAATTGGTGGACCAGAACCCCATCGGCCGCTCCTCCCGCAGCAACCCAGTCACCTATGTGAAGGCGTGGGACGAGGTGCGCCAGTTGTTCGCCGACCAGGAGATGGCACGGGTACGCGGTTACAAGCCCGCCTACTTCTCCTTCAACGTGGATGGGGGGCGGTGCGAAGTGTGCCAGGGCGAGGGCGAGGTGCACATCGAAATGCAGTTCATGGCCGACATCCGCCTCACCTGCGAAGCCTGCAAGGGCAGACGCTTCAAGGAGGAGGTGCTTGACGTGCGTTTCCAGGGCCGCGACATTTCCGAGGTCCTTGACCTGACCGTGGATGATGCCGTGGAACTGTTCGGGGGTGTGACCGGCAACAGCGCCTGCGCCCGCGTGGTGCAGCGGCTGCGACCACTGCAGGAGGTGGGCCTGGGCTATGTAAAGCTCGGCCAGAGCAGCAGCACCCTCAGCGGCGGCGAGGCGCAGCGCATCAAGCTGGCCAGCTTCCTCACACGGGGCCAGGAGGAGCGTCCCACGCTATTCATCTTCGACGAGCCCACGACCGGCCTGCACGTGCATGACATCGCACGCTTGATGAAGGCCTTCCAGATGCTGATCGGCCATGGTCACAGCGTGATCTGCATCGAGCACAACACCGAGGTCATCGCCTGTGCCGACCACGTGATCGACCTCGGCCCCGAGGGTGGTGACGCCGGTGGCAGGATCGTGATCGCCGGCACTCCGGAGGAGGTCGCCGCGCACACTGGCAGCCTGACAGGCTCCTACCTGCGGGCCAAATTGGAGGAAGCCCCCTGTTAGCTGGGCCGGTCAGCGCAGCAGCGTCACGTGGCCGTGCAATTCCACGGCCTCCTGCGTGCACGATGGTGTGTAACGGATGATGTAGAAATATGTCCCGGCGCTGGCACGCGCGCCTCCGATCGTACCGTCCCATGTGTCGGCGAGTGAAGCGGAACGGAAAACCGCCTTACCCCAACGGTCCATCACCACCACCTCCACATCCTGCGCACCC
>CAZUNW010000044.1:9344-13028 GCA_964621425.1 uncultured Chryseobacterium sp.
GCACCGGGCTCGAACCGGTCGTTACGCCCGTCCCCGTTGGGGCTGAACACATTGGGCACGAACAGCTCGCCGCCCAGCGGATCGGGGACCACCGTGACCGCCCCCGCGTAAGTGCACCCGAACAGATCCGTGACCTCGAAAGGATGCACCCCCGCACCGGGCACCACGATGCTGCGTGTGGTGTCCCCCTGCGCCCATGCATAGAACAGGCCCTCGATCGGAATGGACACCAGGACACTGTCACCCTCGCAGCCCACCACCTGCCTGTCCAACGGCCGCGGATCGGGCGACACCACTACGGCTATGGTGTCCGAACCACTGCACGGGGCCAGGGTGGCCATGACCCAGTATGTACCGGAGCTCTCAACCGTGATCGCGGGGTCCGTTGCACCTGTGCTCCACAGGTGGCCTGCTCCGTTTAGCCCCGTGCCGAGCGCGAGGGAGGAGCCCGGACAGATGGTGGTATCAGGCCCCAGCAGCACCTGGACGCCGGGAATGACATTCACCTGCACCGATGCCGAACCGCTCACACCGCACAGGGTATCCGTCACCACGACCGTGTACACCGTGGTGGCATCCGGAGATGCCACCGGCGCGGACGCTGACTGGTCACTGAGGTCGGCGGACGGTGACCAGGCATAGGCATAACCGCCAAGACCACCGCTTGCGAGCGCGTTGAGCTGCGCGGCGCCACCGCTGCAGATTGGATCATTGGCGTTGAAGGCGATCACTGCGAGCGGCACGGAAACCTCCACCGTGACGCTGTCCACGCGCTCGCAGCCTTCGGCGCTGGTCACGGTAACGAAGTAGGTGGTGGTCGCGGCCGGCGAAGCCGTGGGTGCCTGCAGGAAGGTGGCGTTGAGCCCCGCGCCGGGTGACCAGGCCCAGGAGTGGCCAGTACCGCCATCGGGCTGCGCGTCGAGCACCACGGATCCACCGCTGCAGATCGTGGTGTCATCCACGAGGACGACACCGAAGGCCTGGCCCACCTGCACGAACACCGAATCGGTGTAGGTGCAGCCGAACTGTGCATCATCGGCCTGCACCACGTACCACTGACCCGCCAGGGGGCTCGCAAGCGGCGTGGCAAGCGATGCATCATCCAGGGTAGCCGCGGGTGACCAGCTGAAGGCGAGCCCTCCAAGGGTGTTCACCGCCACGGCGACGTCATCCAGCGCCCAATTGTCCTGGCCGGCGCCGCTGTTGGCAAGCTGCCTCCACCGGAAGAGCGTGCTGGCCGTCTGGGCAGGCCCCGGCACGGCCACCTCGATCACGCTGAACACGGGATGGGCGTATTCGTAGTAGGTATCCATGATGGTCCACGCACCGCCGCCGTTGACGCTATACTCGAGCACCACGTGCTCCCCGGCATCGGCATCCTCACAAGGCGCGGTCCCTGTCGCGATCTTGATGGCAAAGCGGATCGTCCCGCCCGCGGCGACGTCGAACGGTCCAGCCGTGGCGCTGCGCTGTCCCGCCCCGTTGAAGTAGAGCGCATTGCCGGCAACGGCGCCACACGCGTTGCTGATGCTGCCATTGAGGATACCGCCCCAGATACCGGAGGGCGCCGCATCCAGCGCGTCAAGGCCCTGCACCACCTGTTGGGCCTGCACACCGAGCTGGCTTTGTTCACCGGCGCAGATGAGGGCAGGGGACGCCGTGGCCTCCAGCAACAGCACGTCCCCATTCACCACGGTCAACAGGACACTGTCAACCACCGCGGCACATCCGTTCAGGGTACTGACAGTCACCGTGTAAAGCGTGGTGTGCGCCGGGGTCGCGATGGGTTCGGCGGAGGTGGGATCGTCCAGGTCGGCCGCGGGGCTCCACGAATAGGTGTATGTACCCGGCGGATCGACCCATACGCCCAGCTGCACAGGCTGCAGCAGGCAGACCTCCACCCCACTGGTATCCCCCGCGGCCAGCACTTGGATGATCGGTGGAAGTGCCAGTTCGATACTGAAGAAGTACTGTTTCACGCAACCGCTGAGGCCCGAATTGCCGGTAACCACGTACACATCGGATGCGGTGGGTGTGAATGTGTAGCTCGGTCCCTGGAACAGCACGGTACCCGGATCGCTCAGGGTGCTCCAATATGGGTCGTCAAGCGGGCCGGGGATGCTCAGCGTGATGGTGGTGTTCGTATCTGCCAGGCAGAGCACCGTATCCAGGGGTAGCGCGGGTTCCGGGGTGAAAGAGCCCACCGAATAGGCATAGCTCTCCGCATTGCCCATGCCGTACACATAGGCTGTAAGGCCGCCGGGGCATTCCAGGGTGTGGCTGCCCACCTGGAGCGGCAGGGAGGCATGCGCCACCGTGGGACAGGCCGGATAGGGTGTGAAGGATGCCGGGGGTACGGGTACCCCGTCCAGGACCACGTCGTCCGCACTTGCCTGCTGCACGATGATGTTCACGAAGTGGCTGGTGATCACATTGGACACCACCGTGGCGAAGGTGACACGGTCAATGCGCTGGTCCTCTCCGTTCAGCAGGAGCATGGCCGGGTCCCCGTTCGCACCACAGCTTACGCCCTCCATGAACTGGGCAGCCACGAAAGGCTTGTTGCCCTCGATGCAGGCCGCGTTGGGCTGCCCGTTCAGCTCGGCGAACTCACCGGCGGCAAGGTTGATCGGCGGTCCCCCGTTGATGGTGACCTGTGTGCCATCCTCATCCGCAAGCACACGGTAGGTGCACTGCGAGGTGGTCGCGAATGGGACCGAGAAGTAGCGCGTGCCCCAAACGCCACGCGGCAGGTTCTGCTCCACCACATGATCGCAGGCAAAGCAGCCATCGGGGATGTTCGTGCATACCGAACCCGAGAACACCGCGAACGTGCGGCATTCACCACTTGACGCGGTGCCGCGGACCACCGTACCCGTGAAGTCCCCGAGGTCGTTCTCCGCGATCACCTGGTACGTCTGCCCCGAATCCAGCTGCACCACGAACGGCACGCCCGCCAGCTGGCCCGCAAGGGTGTTCGCCGTTGGGGTTATCTCGATCTCCGTATCGTCCTGCCGGGCCACCACCAGGAACTCGGAGGCCAGATCCGGCAGGCCGCTCAGCCCCCTGTAGCACATGATGCGGTAGTCCGTGCCCAGCGATTGCACGGGATAGATCACGGCACCGTCCGCTGTGAACTCCTCGAAATTGATGGCGAATACGGCCACGGTGTCCTGTGTACGGACGAGGACGGACCTGCCCTCCACCAATTCGCTGGCCTGGTGCATGCCCAGTGCCACAGGCACACTGACCGTGGTGGTGATATTGGCCGCTACCGTGAACGGCTGGCTGAAGCCCAGCAGCGGCATCTCCACCACGCCCGTGGTGTTCTCCGGACATGAAATGAAGATATCCAGGCTTTGCAGCGGGTTGCCCTGGTAATTCTTCATGAACCCGAGCCAGAACTCGGTGCCCACCGTGGGGATGATGCCCTGTGCACGGGCGGGAGCGAAAGGAAGCAGGACCAGGGTGAACAGTGGCAGCAGGGACCGGATAGGCATGGGGCGGGCGTTCAAACGGATGGCACCAGGGTCATGGGAACACGGTGCGCTTCACCGCCCCCAACGAAAGATAGACGCGTCAACGGAACTGGATGTCATACAAGCGCCGGTAGGCCCCGTTGCGCGAGAGCAGTTCCTGATGCCCACCCTGTTCCACGATGCGCCCATGATCGACCACAACGAT
>CAZUNW010000045.1:0-12946 GCA_964621425.1 uncultured Chryseobacterium sp.
CACCCCGGGTGACCTTCCCGCGCTGCTGGAACGGGTCCGGCTGGCACCGGCTGTCAGCCGGGTCACCATCGCCTTCCCGGACGTGGAGGCGGCGTGGGATTCCTTCAGGGCGGACCATGTGAGCGTGGAGGCCGCCGGCGGCGCCGTCACCGATGAGCGCGGGCGCCTGCTGGCCATACACCGACTGGGCCGCTGGGACCTTCCCAAGGGCAAGGTGGACCCTGGGGAGGAGCTCCCGGCCGCAGCGGTGCGCGAGGTGCGTGAGGAGTGCGGTCTGAGCGAGGTAAGCATTGTGCGCCCGCTTTGTGAGTCGTGGCATACGTATGAGCGTGATGGCCGGCAGCACCTCAAACGCACATCCTGGTTCCTTATGCGTGCATCCTCGGCCGACCGGCTCGTGGCCCAGGCGGAGGAGGATATCCGTGAGGTATGCTGGATGGACCGGGATGGTCTGGAGCGCATGCGCGCGGACACCTACGCCACCGTGCTTGAGGTGATCAGCGCCTGGGAGCGGCAGGTGCATCCCCGCCCGGCGTGAGACGCCGCTGCTTGTCGCGCTCCACACGGAGGGCGTGCAACAGGGCGGGCAGGCCCTTGCTTGGAAGCGGGGCCGGGTTGTAGGCCAGCGTCCGGTCGTTCAACAGCAGGAAAACGGGCGTGGTGGGCGCACGCAGGGCCTCACGCGCACGTCCGGCGTCCCTGCACCTCAACCAGGTCCAGTCGCGGCCTCCGGTATCGCGTTCCAACCTCGCAAGGGAACGGGCATCACCGTCCAGGGCCACCACCACGCAGCGCACCACGTCATCCCGTCCCTCATGCACCTGCGCCAGCGCACGCAGTTCCTGGTCGCAATAGGTGCAGTTCACACTGGTGACCACCAGGCACGTGGCGCCTTGGAAGGCGCTGTCCATGGCCACCGCATCACCCGCGCTATCCAGCAGCGCAAGGTCGGGCAGGAGCGTGCCGGCGCGCATCGTGGTCAGGTCCCAAAGCATGTTGGCCGCCAGTGCGCGGTGGCCGGGATGGGGCGAACGCGCGGCCCGGTCGGCAAGGATCAGCTCGATCCCCGCGCGGTCCAGCAGCTTTCCGGGGTGCAGGAGGTAGAGCTGGTCCATCAGGAGCAGCTCCGCCATCGCGGTATCCGTTCGCAGCGCCGGTTCCTTCATCAGCAGGACGATGAGGCTGTCCGTGGAGGCGTTGCGCACACCGTCCAGCAGGCGTCGCTCGTCCGTGCGGAAGGGACCTGCCAGCAGGTGGTCGTCGTAGAGGCTGCGGAAGAGCCGTACGAACTCGGGCTTGTCGATGTCGGGCATGCGCCCGGCAAGGCAGCGCTGGTGGAGCACGACGCCATCGCGCTGTGGGCCTTGGTAGAGGCCGCAGATGCCCAGTTCCACGTTCCGTTGGAACCACACGTCGTCCACGTCCGCGTAATAGCGCCGGATCCGGGCCGCGAAACTGTCCAACCTTGCCGTGGACCAGCCGGGTGTGTAGAACAGGGTGGCCGGTCGCTTCACACTGTCGTTCCGCTGGGGCCGAGCGCCATCACGGCGCAGCAGGTCCACAGCCTGCATGCCGCCCGCCTCGTCCGTGGCGAGGTCCTCCGCCACGAAACCGTCCAGGCGGTCGTAGAGGTCGGTCATCAGGGCGTTGATGTCGAGCGGCGGCAGTTCGATGAACTCCAAGTCCACTGGCACCTGGCCCTTCACAGGGCGGCGGCCGTCCGGCTGCATCGGATGCACCCGGTAGGTTGAGCGGTCCCGCAGGAAGAGCTCTGCGCGGTGGCCGCCCACAAGCAGCACGGCCTTCACCGTTCCCTGTACCTGGGCCTTGAGCACGGCGCTTCCGTCCGGCCCGATCAGCGCCTCGTCCACGCGCACCATCCGCAGGGTGAAAAGGTCGTCTATGCGGTAGAGCACCACCTGCTGGCCGGCGCGCTCAGGCGCTTCGATGCGCACTGTGGCCGCCGCCTGCATCAGGAACGGCAGCAACGTTGCGGTTAGGAAGGCGGCGGCCCTCATGGGTTCACGCCGGGGGGCAGGAAGGACCGCACATCGGCCTTGTTGGCGATAAGCTCGCGCACAATGGTGCTGCTGATGTGGGCATGCTCGGGCAGGGCGGGCAGGAAGAGCGTCTCCACCCCGCGCAGAGCATGGTTCATGAGGGCGATGCTGCGCTCGTTCCCGTGGTCGGTGCTGTTGCGAAGCCCACGGATGATGTAGTCTGCACCGAGCCTGCGGCATAGGTCTGCAGTGAGGCCCTCCAAGCGCACCACCTGCACCTGCGGCATCCCGTGGAACGCCTGGCGGAGCCATTCCTCGCGCTGCTCAATGGAGAACATGCCCTTCTTGGTGGTGTTCACCCCCAGCGCCACGTGGATGGTGCTGAAGAGGGGCAACGCGCGTTGCACGATACTCCAATGCCCGATGGTGACCGGATCGAACGAGCCTGGGAATACGGCGGAGGGGCGGTTCATGGCGGTGTGGGGCTGAAGAAGCTGAAATGTACGGAGCCGTAGGTGCGCTGCTTGACGAACCATGGATCGCTGCCCGGATCGACGCCGCGCGGATGCTCCAGGATGAAGAGCCCGTCCGGTGCCAGCAGGCCGCCCTCACGCACAAGCGCTGGCAGGCGCAGTGTGCCCTCCAGGTGGAAGGGCGGGTCGGCGAACACGATGTCGTACGGGCCGCGAGCGTGCCGCAGGTATTGGAATACATCGGCCCGTGCGAGCGACCAGCCCGGTTCGCTCAGGTCGCGCGCCACGCGCTGCAGGTGGGCGAACAACCGTGCATCATGCTCCACGCTCGTCACCGCCACGGCCCCGCGGGACAGGAACTCCACGGAAACGGCGCCGGTGCCGGCGAAGAGGTCCAGCACCCGGATACCCTCCAACGCCACGGAGTGCTGGAGGATGTTGAAGAGGCCCTCCCGTGCGAAATCCGTGGTGGGTCGCGCTTCAATGCCCTTGGGGGGGGCGATGCGCCGGTTGCGGTGACGTCCTCCTACGATGCGCATGCAGCCTGTTCAAGCAGGGCCCACCACGCTTCCGGCCTACGCAGGTCGAGGCCCGCGAGCGTGGCATCGTCCGTCGAATGCGCCGGTAAGGCCTTGGGTAGGTAGCGTTGCAGCAGTTCGGTGTCACCGGCAGGCCAGGCGGGACCGCACCAGCGCACCTCGACGGAGGCTGCGGTGCGGTGCAGGGTGTCCAGCAGGTTCATCAGGTGGTAGAGCGCATCGGTGCCAGTGGCGGTGTGGTAGGCGTTGCTGAGCTGCAGGCCCCCGGCGTCCGCGAGCACCACGTCCATACGCTTGCCCACGCGGTGGGCAAGCAGGGTGGGAGCCTGCCTCCCCCCCTGCAGGGCGGCCCGCACAAGCAGCGTGCGCAACGCCAGCGCCCGTGCGGCGGGGAAGCGCTCAAGCACCAGGTGCTCCATCGCCTCGTCGTGCAGGTACACGCAGCGTGCACCGATGTCATCCATCGGTTCATCGCGCAGCAGTCCCGTGGGCAGTGGACCGTGGACAAGGCTTAAGTGTCCGGCCTCCGTTCCCGGCCTGAGGGTGCTCTCGGGCACCAGGGTGCTCAGTTCGGGAAGCGCACAGAACGTGGCGCTGGCGGGGTGTGCGGGCAACAGCTCCATGGCCGGCCAGTCCCCCGCCGGCCCGTGGGCCAGGCACAGGCAGCGACCGTCGCCCCGCTCATGCACGCTCCAAGCGGCCCCGTCCGGATGCACGAGCAGGGCCACGTGGAGGCCCACCGCGTCGCGGTCGTAGCGCGGCAGTCGATGCACCTGGGGGGTGGGGACCTTGCTCATGCCCATTTCTTGGCGTAACGGTCCCAAAGGTGGATAATTTCACGCGCCGCCATGGACCCGTGGCGTCCCTTCCCCGGTCCGCCCGAATGTCCGATCCAGCGTTCATCACCGCCCTGCGCGATGCGCTTGGACATCACCCGACGTTCGGCCAGGAGCGCGCCATCACGGCATTGCAGCGGTTGCTGGTCACTGCCAAGGAGCGTCCCACGCTGGTGCTGAAGGGATATGCGGGCACGGGAAAGACCACGCTCGTGGGCGCACTTGTGCGTGTGCTTCGTGCCGCTGGCAGGCCCGTTGTGCTGCTAGCACCCACCGGCCGCGCGGCAAAGGTCCTGGGCTCCTATGCCGGTGCCACTGCCAGCACCATTCACCGCCGCATCTACCGCATGGCGGCCGCGGAGGAGGGCTACTCCGGCGTGTCCGTGGTGGCGAACCGCGACGCCCATGCACTGTTCATAGTGGACGAGGCGAGCATGGTGGGAGATGGGCACGCCGGCGATCGTGACCTGCTGGGTGACCTCTTCGGGCATGTCTTCGCCGCTCCGGGTGCGCGGCTGCTGCTCATCGGCGACCCTGCGCAGCTCCCGCCCGTGGGCAGCGACCGCAGTCCGGCGCTGGAAACGGCCCTGCTCCACGAGCGTTATGGGCTAACCGCCGGTGCGGTGGAGCTGACCGACGTGGTCCGGCAGGCGGCCGGTTCCGGCATCCTCGACAATGCCACCACGCTCCGCGCCGAGCTCTCCGCCACAAGGCCCGCACCACGCTTCACCCTGGACCATGCGGACGTTGGGCGCCTCACCGGCGTGGAACTGCAGGATGAGCTCGAGACCTGTCATGCCCGTTACGGCGGTGAGGAGGTGTGCCTGATCACCCGCAGCAACAAAAGAGCCTATCAATACAGCCAGCAGGTACGTGCGCGCATCATGGGTTTCGAGGAGGAGCTGTCGCCGGGCGACCGGCTGATGGTGGTGCGCAATGACTACTACTGGGCCGGAAGGAACGGCCGGCCTGAGCTCATCGCCAATGGCGAGCCGCTGGAGGTGCTGCGACGGCGCGATGTGGAGGAGCGCCACGGCCACCGCTTCTGCTGGATCGAGGCGGCGTGGTGGAGCGGTGAGGAGCGGCGCACCGGCGACGTGCTGGTTATGCTCGATGTACTGGCGATCGATGCACCCGCCTTACCGGGCCCGCAGCGGCGCGCATTGAATGACAGCGTTCTCGCCGGGCATGTGGTCACCAGCAAACGGGCCCGGGCTGAAGTCTTGCGCCAGGATCCATACGCCAACGCCCTGCAGGTCAAGTATGCGTATGCGATCACCTGCCACAAGGCACAGGGAGGCCAGTGGCCAGCCGTGTTCGTGGACCAGGGCTACATCACCGAGGACATGATCGATGCCGAGTATGTGAGGTGGCTTTACACGGCCATCACACGTGCCAGCAGGAAGCTCTATCTGCTCAACTTCCATCCCCGGTTCTTCGGCGAGGAGTGATCCGGCCCTCCATCCCCGTTCCCACCCCAGCCGTAATGGCTGGAAAGCAGGTGTTCGAACACGCCGTCGGGCATCATCCTGTGCAGCAGCACGCTCAGGCGTGCCAGCAGCTGGCCGGCACGATAGCGCCCGCCAGGGTCCTCCCTGCCCACGATGCGCATCACCAGTGCCGCATGCTCGTCCGGGTCAAGGCAGTGGGCCTCATCGCCGAGCAGCATGCGCATCGACCGTGCGTAGCCCTGCGCGTAGGCGGCGCCCGGGCGTTCGGGGCGCAGGCGGTTGTGCGCGATGTTGGTGCGATAGCCGCCCGGTTCGACAACCACCACGCGGATGCCGAAAGGCCTCACCTCCATGCGCAGCGCCTCGCTGTAGCGGTCCACGGCCGCCTTGCTGGCGCTGTACATGCCGCGGAAGGGTACCCCGTAGTTGGCGATGATGCTGCTGATGTTCACCACCAGTCCGGCACGGCGGGCGCGCATATGCGGGAGCACCGCGCGGCACATTCGGTGCAGCCCGAGGAAGTTGGTGCCGATGGCCTGCATGGCCAGCGTGGGTTCCAGGTCCTCGAGCGCACCCTGGACGCCGACCCCTGCGTTGTTCACCAGCACGTCGATGCGCCCGTGCCTGCGCAGCACATGATCCACGGCCCTGTCCACGCTCACCTGGTCCGTCACTTCCAGGGGGATGAGCTCCCATGCAGTGGGGGCGAAGGCCGGTTGCCGACCTGTCCCCACGACCACATGGCCCTCCAGTGCCGCGCGCCAGCAGCAGGCGTTGCCGAGCCCGCTGCTTCCGCCCGTGATGAGCATCACCTTCCGTTCCATGCGATCCGCCTGGCCAAAGCGATGGCGGTTCGTCTTCGGTCCGACTGACAAGGATCATCAGGCCTGCTGACCGATGCCATGTGGCAGGGGCGTGCCCACCTGCACTTTTGTGTTCCATTCATGACCATCATGAGCACGATGAAGGTGATCGAGGTCCTCGCCAACTCCAAGGTGAGCTGGGAGGACGCTACACAGCAGGCCCTGGCGGAAGCCTCCAGGACGTTGAAGAACATTCGGTCCATCTACATCCAGGACCAGAGCGCCCAGGTGGAGAAGGGCCGCATCGCCGAGTACCGCATCAATGCCAAGGTGACCTTCGAGGTCGAGCATTGAATCCCCGGCCCGGCCCCGTAAGGCCGGGTGCATGGGGGTTCACTTCCTGTACCCCCTACAGGATGATGGGAGCGCCCCGGTCGGGATGACCGGGGCGTTTCCTGTTGCCGGGCTCTCCGCACCGGCGACCGGCTGTGCTGTTCTGCACTTCCGCTGCCCGCAGGTGCCGGCCTGCTGGAAATGGGACGGCGGAGCACCGTGGTGCTCCGCCGCTGCCCGTGATCCTCGTCCGCTTCCGGCGCTTCGTGCCGGACCGGTACGTGCACATCACCATCGTCCCGGCATCCCTGTCAGGCGTATGGTCGGCACGGCGGCGTCCAATGCACGCACGCCAGGTGCGCTTCAGAGGATCCGGATCTCCTTGCCGTGCTTCTCCGGCAAGGTCTTCGTCTTCGGGATCGACAAGCGCAGGATACCGCTGTCAAAGGAGGCCTTCAAGTTCTCCCCGTCCGCGTTGCCGGGCAGGGTGAAGGAACGTTGGAAACCGTTGCAGCTGAACTCGTGGCGGGTGAACGTGGTGCGTTCCTCCTTATCCGTCTTCCGGTCGCTGCTGATGTTCAGCAGGTCGCCGTCGACGTTCACCTTGAGCTCCTCCTTCCGGTAGCCAGGCGCCGCGAGCTCCAGTTCATAGGTCTTGGCGTTGTCCCGGATGTTCACGGCCGGCAGGTCATGGCCATCCCCTCCCAGTGTGGCGTTCAGCAGAGATGGCCACATGCGCTGGAGCATGGCGCCCGGAGCGGTGAGCGTGTCGTCATCGAAGAAGGTCCGCAGGGTGCGGCTGGGGGCGAGCAGGGTTGTCATGGTGGTTGGGTGTTGATGTTGATGCGAAGCAACCGCCACGGCACGCCGCGCACACTGACCTGTGGTGGCGAGCCCGATGATCCTTGTCAATGCAATGCGACCGGCGGCGCCAGCGCGCACCTCATGCGGCCCCATCCCTACAGGGCAGCTGCACCGTGAATGTGGTGCCCTCCCCGGGACGGCTCTCAAAGCGGATGCTGCCGTGAAGCAGGTCCACATACCGTTTTACAAGATTGAGCCCGAGCCCGGTGCCCTGCACACCTCCCACGTTCCCAGCGCGGAAGAAGCGGCTGAACACCTGCTCCTGCTGCTCGATCGGGATGCCGATCCCCCGATCCTTGACCTCCAGTTCGAGGCTGCCGTCCTGCATCCGCACGTTCAGCGCCACATCCTTGTCCGAGTATTTGATGGCGTTCGAGAGCAGGTTCAGCAGGATGTGTCTCAGGATGTTGTCGTCCAGCACGGCCTTTCCATCCCCGTTCAGTGTGTGCACCACCTGCTGTGTGGGTTTGCGCATGCCGTCGAGGTCGGTGATCACGTCCTCCACGAATGCGGGCAGGTCCACCGTGCGGTGCTCCACCTCAAGCCTGCCGGACTCCAGCTTCTCCACGGACAGGAATTCATTGAGCACCGCGTTCAGGTGGCGCACAGAGGTCTTGATGCGGTCCAGGTGCCTGTGCTGCTTGTCGCCATCGGAATCACCGTATTTCGCCGCAAGGGTGGCACTGGTGAGGATGGAGCTCAGGGGTGTGCGGAACTCGTGCGAAGCGAAGGCGACGAAGGCGCTCTTCATGCGGTTTAGCTCCTGTTCGCGGGCCAGGGAGTCCGCCAGCTGCCTTGTGCGTTCAGAGACGGTCTGTTCCAGAACGCGGTTGATCAGCGCCAATGCCTTGCGGTCGCGCATCCGCTCCAGGAAGGCCTCTGCCGCCCGGATGTAGAGCTCTATGCGATGCAGCAGTTCAGGGGTGAAGTGGCCGGGTTCAGGCGAATGGGTGGACACCATGCCGATCGCGCCGCCCTGGCTGTTGAAAACCGGTGTCGATTGGACGGACCGGAACCCCTCGATGCCGGCCACGTGCAGGTGGGGGCTGTAGTCCGGCTCCTGCTCCACATCGTGGACCACGATCTGCCTACCTGCTTGCAGTGCCATGGCGCAGACGGACCCGTCGTCCGCCGTCACCTCCCGGAAATGGGCGAGAAACTCAGGCCCGAACCCCTCCTGCTTCGTGATAAGCAGGCTCTTTGTGCGAGGGTCCAGCAACTGGATGATACCCTTTTCAGTGCGGCCCAGCTCCAAGGTGGTCCGCAGGATCTCATCCAGTCCATCCTCGAGGTCGGTGATGTGCGCCAGGCGGTGCATCGCGGCGTTCATCGCCTCGGGCAGATGGTCAGGCAAGCTTTCCGACGGCGATCGGCCGCCTTGCGCATCCGCACGCGTCACCAACAGCAGGTGCAGGTAGGCCACACCATGGGTGATCCGCCCGCTGGCGACAAGGAGGGGAATGGCGCTGCCATCCTGCCGAAGGCCCGTGCATGGCGACCTTTCCCAAGGGTGGGCGTTCTCCCCGTTCCCGACGATCCCGGCTGCTGTTCCTGCTGGCGTGCTTTCCGGCAGCAGGTCGGTGATCCGCAGGGCCGTCAGGCCCCCGGCCGGATGACCGAAGATGTGATGGGCCGCAGGGTTGGCAAGCACCACGCGACCATCCGGCGCACCGATGAGGATGCCTTCGCTGCTGTTCGTGAAGAGCAACCGCGGTAAGTCGTGGGCAGCCAGCACTTCATTCACAGGCATACTAGTTTATTCTTATGTAAAATAAATATATCTTTAGTAAACAAGCTCCGGCCGATGTTGCTTGCAGGTTGACCGTCAACTGCGGCGCACCGGTCGCGATGCATGCGCTCATGGGCCCGACCGGGGCCCTGAAAATGCCTGTTGGTTCAAGTTCTTCCGGGATCACCTGAGCCATTGATCTGCGGATTACGCTACGGAAGATATTGAACGCTGTCCGGGGGGGCAATGACATTCGTCGGATCGCATCACGGGCCGGCATCGTTATCGGCGCCTTTGATGCGGTGATCCCCTTGGCTACCGCGGCAGGTGCTCCGGCAGCAGTTCAAGCGCGTCCAGCAGGAGGGGCGAACGATGCGGCGTGGGTGTGGCCAGCGCCACAAGGTGTGCATCCCCCACGCTGTAGCTGCTCACGTGGTAAGCGGCGGCGGCGGCGCGCACGAAGTCCGGTTGGCGGATGCGGAGCAGGTGTTCCCCGTCCAGCACGCGCAGGGCATGCAGATCATCCATGATGCCCACGCCGCTCGCCTTCAGCACCGCTTCCTTGCGCGTCCAGAGCGTCAGGAAACGTCGTTTAGCGTCCGCCGCACCGGCCTGGATGTAGTGCACCTCCTCCGGGGTGAAATAGCGTTCGGCGACCAGCTCGTGGTCGGTGGGACGGTGCATGGTCTCGATGTCAACCCCCAGTTCGCAGTCGCCGCCTATGCCGATGAGCACGGCGTCCTTCGTATCGCTCAGGTTGAAGTGTGCGCCGCCTTCCGGCAGGAAGGGCTTGCCGTGCTGGCCACGCTCCATGCGCACGTCCGTGGCGGGCGTGCGTGTCACGGCGCCAAGGAGAATGCGCAGCAGTCCATGGCCGGCGATGAAGCGGTTGCGGTCCGCGTGGAAGCGGAACCGGTCCGCACGCTGTCGTTCCTCGCGGTCCAGCAGCGCATGCAGGGCGTCCATGTGCGGGCCGAGCGGGCCTACCGGGGCGTACCACAACTGCACCGCACCTGTGGCCGCGGGTCCTCCGCCCTGCAGGCGCGGCATGTCCTTCAACGGTGCACAGTGCACCGCGAGGTCACGTCCGGCGGGCATGGTCATTCCCGGGTTCATTGCGCGGTGGAGTACGCTCGTCGGTGTTGGTGCCTGCCCGGCGCTGACTTTCCGAGCCAGGCGAGTTCGATCAGCGGGTCAGGCCTCCTCGAGCATCAGGTACTTGCCGCTGCGCTCCGGGTCGGGGATGAACCAGGCCGCGTCGCCCTTCGGGGTGCGACCGAGGCGTGCGCCCGGCATGGGTGGCTCCTCGGCGAGCTGGATGCGCTCCTGCTGCGAGCGCGCCGAGCCGTTGAGGACGCTGTTCACCGTGGGTATCGGGTAGGTGCGTTCCGGCATGAAGCCGCTCTCACGCAGCTCCCTGCACGTCTTCTCCAGCGCGGTGAGGATGAATTCCACATCAGCCCTGGTGTGCGCGGTGGTGAGGAAGTGCGGGAAGTCAAGCACGTGCACGCCGTGGTAACGCATGAGCATGAAGAACAACTCGGTGTAGTTGACGCTCTCGTCGTATTTGGTCTTGAACGCACTGCCGAAGGTGACCCAGCGGTACGGGAGCTGGTACTGGTCGAACAGGGCGTTCGCGCGCTCCACCATCCCGAGGGTCATGTCGTTGAGGCGCTCCTGCAGCGCAGGCCCCTGCTCCTTCATGTGCACCAGCGCGGCCTTCATGGCGGCGAGCGTCAGCGGATGGCGCACGAAGGTGCCGGCGAAGTAGGTGACGCCCGCGGGCGGCACGCTGTCGTCGCCGTATTGCCAGTGGCCGCCGTCGAGGGCGTCCATCCATTCGCTCTTGCCGATCATGGCGCCCACGGGCATGCCGCCGCCGATCACCTTGCCGTAGGTTCCGATGTCGGCCTGGATGCCGAAGAGTGCCTGCGCGCCGTTGGGATGCATGCGGAAGCCGGTGATCACCTCGTCGAAGATGAGCGCGGTGCCGTGCTCCTTGGTGATGCGACGCACTTCGCGCAGGAAGTCCACCGGGCGGAATTCCATGCGGCGGCTCTGCACCGGTTCCACGAGCACCGCGGCCGCTTCGTGGCATCGCTGGCGGATGATCTCCAGGCTCTCGGGCGTGCCGTAGTCGAGCACCAGCATGTTCTGCACGGCCTCAGGCATGATGCCCGGTGCACCGGGATAGCTCTTCTTGCTCTTGCTGCCGCGGATGATCACCTCGTCGTTGATGCCATGGTAGCTGCCAGTGAAGGAGATGATGAGGCTGCGCCCCGTCACCGTGCGGGCCATGCGCATGGCGCCCAGCACCGCCTCGGAACCCGTGTTGCACACCGCTGCGCGTTCAGCGCCGGTGAGCTCGCACAGCAGCTTCGATACCTCGGCCGCCAGCGGGTGCATGGGGCCGATCTCGATGCCTTGCTCCAGCTGCTCGTGGCAGGCCTTCTTGATGAAGTCGGGCATGTAGCCGAACATCGAGCTACCGAAGCCGCTCAGGATGTCCACGTACTCGTTGCCGTCGATGTCCCACAGGTGGCAGCCAACGCTCTTGTCCACCACCACCTGGTAGATGAGTTCCTTCGTCTGCGGCTTGAACCCGGTCACCACGCGCGGGTCGGCCATGGGCTTGCGGTTCTCCTGCGTGAAGGCCTTGCTCTTCGCGGTCTTCGCCACGTAACGCTTCGTGAAGGCATCGAACCATGCGCGCTGCTGGGGCGTCATGTCGTCCACCTTCTCCTTGCTGATGCGCGCTTGCGCACCGAAGACCTTCTTGAGGTCTGGCGCGTCCTCCAGGGCATTCACGGCAGGCGTTGTGGCGGCTTCGGGTAGACCATGGTCGACCCCTGCCGCTGCTCTGCCACCGTTCCAATGCGGCAGGATATGGTCCGCCAGCTTGTCCAGGTTCGGCAGCTCCTCGTTCAATTGACGGAACGAGATCTTCACCCCGAACTTCCTGCTCAGCGAGGTTGCGACCTGCGTGAGGAACAGTGAGTCGAGACCCATCTCGAGGAAGGTCTCCTCACTGCTGGCCTCCGCCAATTCAAGGCCGGAGCTCTCCTCCAGCAGGTGCTTGATCTGGGCGATCAGCGAATCCTTGGGAGAGAGGCTGGCATCGCCGCTGTTCGGAACAGGTGCTTCGATCGAGGTGCTGGCGACCGCACGACCACCATCCGCCACCATGACCACGGGATCCACCCAGTGGCGGATGCGCTCGAAGGCGTAGGTGGGCATGGAGATGCGTCGTCGCTCCTCGCGTTCGTAGAACTTCTTCCGGTCGATCAGCACACCGCTCTGCCAGAGGCCGCCAACGGCCTTCAGCAATTGCGTGAGCTCGTTGCCTTGACCTGCGGAATCACCGAGCGACGGCACTGCCACCTGTTTCTTGTTGTCGGTGCTCTGCTGGCGTGCGAGCGTGGTGGCCGTGGTGCGTGGGCCCACTTCGAGCATCACCCGGTCGGCATCGCTCCACGCGAACTTCACGGCCTGTGCAAAGCGCACGGTGGCCCGGAGGTGATCGCTCCAATAGGTCGTTGAGGTGGCCTCGTCGTCCTTCAGCCATTCGGCGGTGACGGTGCTCACGATGGGGATGCGCGGTGCGCTCAGTTTCACGCCCTCCACCACCTTCTTGTACGGCGCCACGATGGCGTCCATCATGGGGCTGTGGAACGCATGGCTGGTCACCAGCAATTTGCAGGTGATGCCGTTCTTCTCTAATTCCGTTCGCAGTTGCGCGATCGCTTCGTGCGGACCGCTGGCTACGCACAATTGGGGACCGTTGTTCGCGGCGATCGCACATCCGGCGGGCAGTCGCCTGGTCACATCCTCTTCCGAAGCCCGCACGCTGAGCATGCTGCCGCCGGGGAGTTCCTGCATCATGCGGCCGCGGTGGGCCACCAGTTTCACGGCATCCTC
>CAZUNW010000046.1:0-7965 GCA_964621425.1 uncultured Chryseobacterium sp.
GATCTCCTGGAACACGATGCTGCTGAGCCCGCTGCCGAAGTATTCGTTGAAGAGGGCCGCGTAGGGGAGCTTCTCCGGATCGAAGGGTCCGGCCTTGCTCACCAGCAGCATCTCGGTCTGAACCATGTCGTATTCCGAGAACAGCACCTCATTCCGCGTGGTGGGGACCTCCTCGTATCTGCGCGCCGCGGGCAGCTCCCTCAGTTCGGCCGGCGTCCGGTGCTTGCGACGCAGGAGGGCGGCCACCTGGTCGGCGTCCTGACGACCGTAGTAGAACACCTTGTGCTTGTAGGTGGTCAGCTGCTTGATGCGTTCCACGAGGTCCTGCTCTTCCAGGGCGTCCAGGTCGGCATCGGAGAGCACATCATTGAACGGCGAAAGGGCACCGTAACGGGCCTGGCTGAAGAGGCCGCCGGAAAGCAGGGAGCCCTTGTTCTTGGCCATGTCCTGTCGCTCCTTCCGAACATCCGACACCAGTCCGGACAAGGCGGCCGTATCGGGGCGTGCATCCGCAAGCACATGCTCCAGCAGGTCGATGCCCTGCTCCATGCTGCCTTCCAGTCCGCTCAGGGTCACATAGCAGCGATCGTTGCCCGCGTAAACGTCCAGCGAGAGGCCGAGCTTGAAAAACTCCTTGCGTAGATCGGCGGGGCTGTACCGTGAGGTGCCGAGGTAGGGCAGGTAGTCGACCGCCATGCCCAGCACGCGGTCGTTGTCGGTGCCCATGTCCAGGATGTAGCGCAGGCTGAAGAGCTCGTTGGATGGGTTGTTCACACAGGCCAGCTCCATGCCTTTCCCAAGGTCCCTGCGGGCGATCGCCGTGGTGAAATCCACGAACACGGGCGTGAGGGTGCCGCCCGGAACCTTCTCCCAGTCCTTGCGCCAGGCGCTCCGGCCATCGCGCTTGATGTCGATCGGCGTGATGCGGGGCTTGTTCACCTTGTGCAGGTCGGTCCGGGCGCCGGTGCGCTTCAGCACGCACACGTGGTCCTTGCCAAGCCGCTCGCGCGCGAAGGCCATCACCTGCTCCCTGGTGATGGCGGCCATGCGGTCATGCTCACCCACCACGTCCTTCCATGGTTTGCGCAGGATGAAGGCATCCGTCATCTCGGCCGTGCGCATGCCGTTGTTGTCGCTCCACTGCCGTATGCGCTGCAACTTGAGGTCGTTCACCACGGCACCGATGGCCCAATCATCGAACGCACCGGCCGCCAGCTGCGCCACTTGCGCGAGGGCAAGGTCCCGCGCTTCCTCCAGCGTCTGCCCGTCACGCGGCTCCACCCGGATGCCGAACTCGCTGTGATCCGCCTGCTCCAGCGCATAGGCACCGGCATCGAGCACACGCTGCGCCTGAACCAGATTAAGGTCGAACAAGCCCGCCTGGCCATTGCTCAGCAGACCGGCAATGAGTTGAAGCATCAAGGGGTCGCCAGTGCCGGATCCGTCGAAGCGCCAGGACACCGTGGCCCACTCGCGGTCGGGACCGGTCACCTCGGCCGTCACGGGACCGTTGATCGGTACGGCCCGGGGCACGATAAAACCGGGCACCTCGCGGCGCTTCCAGCCGCCGAAGTGCTTGTCCACCATGGCGATCGTCTGGTCCATGTCGATGTCACCCGCCAGCACCACCGCCATGTTGTTGGGTACGTACCACGACTTGAAAAAGGCATGGATCTTCCGCATGCTCGGGTCCTTCAGGTGATCACCGCTTCCGAGGGTGGTCTGCGTGCCGTACGGGTGGTGCGGGTACAGCAGTTCGTTCTTCCTGTAATAGGCAAGACGACCATCGTTGTCCTGGGCACGATTGAACTCCTCGTAAACGGTCTCCAGCTCGGTGTGGAACAGGCGCAGAACGCATTCCTGCATGCGCTCGCTCTCGATCATCATCCAGCGCTCCAACTCGTCGCTGGGGATGTCGTTGACGTACACGGTGCGTTCCGTGCTGGTGTAGGCGTTCGTGCCCCGCGCACCGATGCTCTTGACCATCTTGTCGTACTCATTCGGCACCGCGAAGGCGGCCGCCAGCTGGCTGAGGCTGTCGATGTCCCGGTAGATGGCGGACCGCCGCACCTCGTCCGTGGTGGTGCGCCGCAACTCGTACAGGTCGCTGATGCGCTCAAGGAGGGCGCTCTCCGCCGCCCAGTCCGCCGTGCCGATCCGCGACGTGCCCTTGAAGAGCATGTGCTCCAGGTAGTGCGCCAGGCCGGTGGCATCGACCGGGTCGTTCTTGCTGCCCGCGCGAACGGCGATGTTCGTCTGCACCCGCGGTGCGTCGGTGTTGCGGCTCAACCAGACCTCGAGCCCGTTGTCAAGCGTGTAGATGCGCGTCCCCATGGGGTCGCCAGGTACCGATCGGTAGCTGTAGGTGCGCTGGGCGTGGAAGGGTGCGGCGACCACGAGGCCGAGGAGGAGGAGGAGGATGGTGCGCATGTGCATGCAGGGTGGATCGGTGAAGTTGGCGAAAAGGCGGGCTGGCGCTAACCGTGCATGGTGGGTGCCTTGCCATAGCGCGAGACCACATCGGCCTCATGTGCGAGGAATGCACGCCAGCGGGCATCCACGTCGAGGTGGCCGCCATGCTCGCGGGCGAAACCCAGGAAGGTGGTGTAATGGCCGGCCTCGCTCACCATCAGTTCGCGGTAAAAGTCACGCAGCCCCTCGTCCGTGCAGTGCTGGGCGAGGAGCTTGAACCGCTCACAGCTGCGGGCCTCCACCAGGGCGGCGAACAGCAGGCGGTCCACCAGGCGCTCCTGGCGGGTTCCGCCCTTGCGAACGAACCCCAGCAGCTCGTTCACATAGCTGTCCTTCTGTTCGGGGCCCAGACTCCAGCCGCGGGTATGCAGGTGCTCCACCACACGCTCGAAGTGCTCCAACTCCTCCCGGGCGATCCGCAACAGCTCGCGCACAAGCGTGTCAAGTTCCGGGTACTGCACGATGAGGCTCATGGCGTTGGCGGCAGCCTTCTGCTCGCACCAGGCATGGTCGGTGAGCAGTTCGCGCAGGTCCGCCCTCGCCAGTTCCGCCCAGCGGGCATCGGTGGGTAGCTGCAGGCCCAGCATGGCGACAGAAGTATGGCTTCCCCGGCAGGGGCCAGGTCACTTCACCAGGTACAGCTTGGCATCAGCCGCGCCGTTGACGGCGATGGAAGACACAGCGATGCTCATATCCAGGGGGCCCTTCTGCACGATGAGGTGCGGGAACAGCACCCCCTTAACGGCGCGGTGGTCCTTGTAGTCGGTGGTGACGCGCATGGTGCCGTCCGGGGTGACCTTTAGCTCCTCGCGGCGCAGCTTGAGTCCAGTGACCACGCTGAAGTAGTCCGAAAAGGCACGGTCGCCATCGGTGGAAACCATCAGTTTGTAGGCCTTCTCGCCGTCCACCTCCGCAACGCCCGGAAGGGCCAGACGCACGGTGCCGTCGTACTGAAGCTCGGGGAAGGGATGTGCGTCCATGCGTACCTCGGCCAGTTCGCCGTCCACCAGTTCATGGGCGCCCTCCGGCCCGCTTCGCTGGGCGCGTTTCCCGTCACAGCGCACCTGCTGCAGGAGCATCTGCCCGGCGCGCATCTCCATGGCATACCGGTCCGGTGCCGCGTTCCATTCGGTGAGTGTGACGGGCATGCCCATGACGGTGGTATTCATTTCGCGTTTCAGGCTGCGCACGGCCTCCATGGCCTCCCTGCCTCCCAGGGCCTTGAAATAGGCGTCCAGCACGGTGCGCGGTGTCACGCCGGCGGGCACGGGCCCCAGCTCCTCGCGGAAGGGGTCTCCGTTCTCGTCAAGCTGCATCACGCCCTGCTCGAAGCTGAGGGGAACGAGCTTGTTGCCCACCTTCTCCATGTCGCCCACCACCAGGATCGCGGCGTTGTCCGGATGGAGGAAGCGCTCCGCTGCCGCCAGCACGCTGGCTGCGCTCACCGTATCCAGCCGCTTCAGGTAGGTCGCGTAGTGATCCTGCGGCAGGTCGTACATGTAGGTGTTCAGCGCAAAACGGGCCACGGTGCGCGGGTCCTCCAGCGAACGGGCGAAACTGCCCGCCATGTAGCTCTTCGCCAGGCTGAGCTCATCCTCCTTCACCCCGTTCAGCCGCATGTGCTCCAGTTCGAACATCACCTCGGAGGCCGCGCTGTCGGTGACCTCCGTGCGCACGCTGGCGCTTGCACTGAAGCTGCCGCAGTGGCGGTCGGGATCAAGGCTGCTGTACGCGCCGTAGGTGTAGGCCTTGTCCTCCCGCAGGTTCTGCATGAGGCGCGCATTGAACACACCACCACCCAGGATGGTGTTCATCACCTGGCCCGCGAGGGACATGGGGTCATTGGGCTTGAGGTCGACCGGAAAGACCACGCGCAGCACGGATTGCGGCGCTCCTGGACGGTCAACCACCGCCACGCGGCGCACGCGTGCATTGCCGGGGGCATGGGCGGGCCGACGTATGGTACCGAGGCCTTCCACGACCTCGTTGCCATCGGCATCGCGGGTGCCCGCCACGGGTGCGCCGGTCCACTTGCCGAAGCGCTTGGTTGCGAGGCTTCGCGCCTCCTTCTCGGTGAGGTCACCGACCAGCACGAGGTAGGCCTGGCCCGGCTGGAAGAACCGCTTGTAGTAGGCCTCCAGGTGCCCCCGTTCGATGCGGCCCACGCTCTTCTCGGTGACCACCTCGCCGTAGGGGAATGCCTTGGTGTAGGTGAGCACGCGGCCCACCGCGTCAGCAATGCCGTCGGGGTCGTCCTTGCGGCTCTGCAATGCGCTCATGGTGCGCTTGCGCGCCTTTTCGAACTCATCTGCCGGGAAGGTGGGCGTGGTGACCACGGCATGCACCAGCTCGAACAACGGGCCGAGGTTCTTCTTGAGGCAGGATGCATACACCCCGTCGCTCGAGGTGCTCAGTTCGGCACCCAGGCGGTCCACCGTGAGATCGATCGCCTCCTTGTCCATGGTGGCGGTCCCGCTGGCCAGCAGTTCGCCCATGAGGTCGATGTAACCCGTGCGGTCACCCTGCAGCACCGGGTCAATGTCAAAGCGCACCTGGACGCTCACCATGGGCTGTGCGTGGTCCTCCACGAGGATCACGCGCATGCCATTGTCCAGTTTGAAGGTGGCATGCCGGCCCACGTTCACCACGGGGGCGGGTGCGGGGGCGGGCGGCTTGGTGCGGTCGACCTGGGCGTGCATGGGGGATGCGGTTGCGAGGATCAGGGTGGCAAGCGCCACGGCGGACCGGAGGCTGTCGGGGCGCATGGTCACGGCTTCTGGTTCTTGGGCAGGTAATGAAGCACCACGCGGGCGTCCGGGGAGAAGTACTGGCGCGCCACGCGCTGCAGGTCGGCCGGGGTCACGGCCAGGAAACGGTCCAGCTCCCGCGAGGCCATGTCAGCGCCACCCAGGAAGGTGTGCGCGGTGGCCAGGTTGGAGGCCACCCCCGCAACGCGGCTGTTGTCGCGCACGAACTCGGTCTCCAACTGCGCCTTCAACTTGTCAAGTTCCTCCTGCGGAACGAGCCCGTCACGCACCTTGGCGAACTCAGCGTCCATGGCGTTCTCCAGGTCCTCGGCGCTCACGCCAATGTTGGCGATCGTGAAGGCGATGGCCAGCCCCGGATGCTCGAACGGAAAGCTGAAGGCGCCCACGTACAAGGCCTTCTGCGCGCGGTCCTTGAGCTCCACGTTGAGCCTGGAACTGTTGCCGTTGCTCAGCAGCCGGTTCAGCATGTCCACCGCATAGAAATCGGATGTGCCATACGCCGGAATACGGTAGGCCTGCACCACAGCGGGCAGCTGCACCTGGTCATAGACCACATCCCGCACCTCGCGCGCAAGCGGAGGTTCCACGGCCGTGGGCCGGCCGATATCCCTGCCACGGGGAATGTCCGCGAAGTACTTCTCCACCAGCTTGCGGGCCACATCGGCCTTCACATCCCCGGCCACCACCAGCACCGCGTTGTTCGGCACATAGTAGGTCTTGTAGAAGTCCACGTAGTCCTGCTCGCTGGCCGCGTTGAGGTCCTCCATGAATCCGATGGTGGGCCACTGGTAGGGATGCACCGTGTAGGCGCGCTTGAGCACCTCGATCAGGATGCTGCCGTATGGCTGGTTCTCATAGCGCTGGCGGCGCTCCTCCTTCACCACCTCCCGCTGGGTGTCGATTCCCTTCTGGTCCACCCGGGCATGCAGCATGCGCTCGCTCTCGAGCCACAGCCCAAGCTCCAACTGGTTGCTGGGCAGCACCTCGTAGTAATAGGTGCGGTCTCCGTTGGTGTTGGCGTTAAGCACACCGCCGGCCTTCTCCACGTGCTTGCTGAACTCGCCCCGGCCGATGTTGGCCGAACCCTCGAACAGGAGGTGCTCGAAGAAGTGGGCGAACCCGCGGCGGTCCGGGCGCTCGTCCTTGCTGCTCACGTGGTACATCACGCTCACCGCCACGATGGGGGTGCCGTGGTCCTCGTGCACGATGACGTGCAACCCGTTGGGGAGGTCGAACTCGGAGTACGCGATGGCGCCTTTCTGCGCCGCGAGCGGGATGGCAACCATGTTGGCCAGGATCAGGATCGTTCGTTTCCGCATGCCGTTCGGCTTGATGGCGCCGGTGCTCAGGGGGCGGTACCGGACGCGGGGCTCCAAAAGTACGGGGCATGGGCGATCGCAGGCGACCGGCGGCTGACAAGGATCAGCAAATGCACGTACGGAATACCATTGACAAGCCCCACCCCATTCAGGTACTTTCGTCGATGAAAAAAAAGCATTGGTCGACGTAATGAGCAACCCTGTGATCATCGCCATGCCCCCACAACGCGTTGCCCATCGTGATCCCGCCCTCGCCCCGGCTGCGCTTGACCTGCTTTCCGAAGTGGATCAGCGCTTCGCAGGCCGGATGGACCGGCTGCTTATGGGCCGAGCCGCCCAACGCGAGCGGTTGAGGCGGGGGGACGTGGAGCGGATGCCGGACACGCAGCATGTGCGGGACACGGTGTGGATGGTGGACCCGCTTCCGCCCAATTGGATGGAGCGCCGTGTGGAACTGATCGGTCCTGCGGACCGCCGCAGCATGATCGAGGGCATGAACAGCTGTGCCAAGACCTGCATTGCCGACCTGTACGACCTGGGCTCGGGCCATCCGATGCAAATGCTCCGGGCGCACCGCACCATCGGTCGTGCTGCGCGGGGCACGCTCAGCTGCATCGCTCCCGATGGGAGCAGACTGCGTCTGCACGCCTCGTCCACCACACGCATTTCCGTGGCCCCTCGGCCGCTGGGTGTAACGGAACCGATGGTGCGCTTCGGGAGCCGGCCGGTCCAGGCCGGGCTCTTTGACCTGGTGCTGCTGGTGATGCACCACGGCCAGGCTTTGCTCGACAAGCAGAACGGCATCCACCTGCACCTGCGCCAGGTGCAGGGCCACCTGGAGGCCCGGCTCTGGAACCATGTATTCGACACGCTGGAGGAGGCCTGTGGACTTGACCGCGGCAGCATCCGCGCCACCGTGTTCGTGGACAGCGTGAACGCGGCGCTCGAGGCCGAAGAGATCCTGTTCGAGCTTTCCGCCCACGCCGGTGGGCTGGCACTGGACAACGCCGCCTATGTGGCCGATCACATCGCCCTCTTCACCGGCCGCGAGGGGGGCGTGTTCCCTGACCGGGAGCGGTTCGGCATGGACTGCGGCATGCTGGAGGCACTTGCCCGCACGGTGATCGGCGCTGCGCATCGCCGCGGAACGCACGCATTGGGCACACCGGGCCACGGCCTGCCCCACGCCGGACCGGGCCGCCCCAAACCGGCGCTGCTCGAGATGTTGAACGACAAGGAGCACGAGGCCGCACTCGGCATGGATGGCACGATCATGGCCCACCCCGGCTTGGTGAATGCCGCCATGACCGCCTTCAACAAGCACATGGGCGCCAGCCACCAGCTGGGCGTGCACCGGCCGGAGGCCGCGGTGGGCGAACTCGTCCAGCGGCCCGAGGGGGAGATCT